>JBBSPT010000312.1:0-3946 GCA_038258515.1 Chitinophagales bacterium
ATAAGAAACATCGAATGCATTGTTAACATTAGTTTAAAAAATACAATCTACATTAAGGAATAACTTTAGCAAAAGCAGGAAATATGCAGCCGGATATTCAACGCATTCAACTTACAGAGATCTCTTTATACCACGATCTACGGAAGGCTGCTTTGATATTGCGGGCATTGGATCATCCTTTGCGGCAATCCATTGTACATTTCGTCGCGAAAAATCCAAATGTAACGGTCACGAATCTGGTAGAAAACCTGCATGTGCAACAATCAATCGTCTCACAACATCTTGCAATCCTTAGGCGCGCCAAAATTGTTTATAGCTTTAAAAATTCCAAGTTTGTCCATTATTATGTTGACAGCAAAAGAATAAATGGAATCCAGGCGCTTGTTTCAAACCTGTTACATGAAGCAAGATAGTTGGCTCTTCAAACTCAAAAGCATTCAATCAGGTTCCGATCGCATTTTGATAATAAGCGCACACCGTTTTCATTAAGCAAATACCGCACTCGGGTTTTGGCCGGCATATTTCTCTTCCAAGAAAGGACATAGCCATGCCGGCGTCCCAATATTGTCTTGATAAGACTTCCATCAACTGCGTTTCCACTTTTACGGGATTGGTCTCTGTAGCGATTCCCAATCGCGGCGCCACTCTCATGACATGCAGGTCAACTATAATTCCTTCAGGAGGCACACCGGCTTCACGCTGAATTACGTTCGCTGATTTTCTTCCTATTCCCGGCAGGTCGTCAAGTCCTTCCAGCGTGAGTGGAATATTTGAATCTTTTTTCACTTTCTTGGCCAGGTCAATAATCCAAACAGATTTCTTTTTAGATCCTCTCACTTTTCGGACATAGGGATACAAGTCCTCAGGCGAGGCCTTCACCAGTGATTGAATATTTGGAAAAGCTGCGAAAAAATCCGGCGCCACCTGGTTGATGTTCCGGTCAGAATCTTGCGCGGAAAGAACCACCATTATCACGAGTTGGTAAAGATTTCCATACTGAAGCGGATGTTTGCAATGCCTGTACTTTTTTATCAATTGCCGCATTGCTTTTGTCCAATCCACTTCTTGCTTCATAAATGTAAATTTCAGGATAATTTTTCTCCGTTAAAAAATAATGAGACAGCTACTAAAAGTTTTCAGCGTTCTGAATCTTTAGGTTCTTTATTGAAACGCAGATGCTACCATCTGCAAGATTATGATGAATTCCCCTATCTTAGCGTAACTAAATTTTTCTAAAAGCCTAATGAAGGTTTTAATAAAAAATTCCAAAATCGTTTCCCCCTCCTCTCCCTTCCACAATCAATCAATTGATCTCTTCATCGAAAATGGTTTCATTTCAGCGTTAGGAAAAAATCTTGACATGGTTGCAGATGAAACAATTCAAAAAGATGGACTGCATGTTTCCATAGGATGGATGGACTGCTTCGCTAACTTCGGCGAGCCGGGCTTTGAATACAATGAGAATCTGGAATCGGGGGCGATGGCTGCGGCTGCCGGTGGTTTCACCCACGTAATGTTAATTCCAAACACGAGCCCGGTTATAGATACCAAAAGCCAGGTAGAGTACCTCATCGGGAAAAGCAAAAAATTACCGGTGACCATACTTCCGATTGGCGCGGTGACCAGGAATGTAGAAGGGAAAGAATTGGCGGAGATGTACGATATGTACCGGAGTGGAGCTGTTGCTTTTTCTGATGGCACGCGACCAATACAATCATCAGGTATGCTGCAAAAATCATTGGAATACCTCCTGGCTATTGATGGCACACTCATCCAATTGCCTGATGACAAGAGCATGGGGTCGCAGGGATTGATGAATGAAGGCAAAATTTCTACTCGTCTTGGCTTGCAAGGCAAGCCTGCAATTTCAGAAGAATTACTTGTTGCCCGCGACATTGAAATTGCGAAATATACAAATTCAAAAATTCACATAACCGGCGTTTCTACAAAAAAATCTCTTGACCTCATAGCACGTGCAAAAGAAAATGAAGTCAGGGTTACCTGTTCCGTCACTCCATATCATCTTTTCTTTTCTGATGAAGATCTTATGTCCTACGATACGAACTTAAAAGTGAATCCTCCGTTGCGAACGCCCGATGATCGTGAGGCTTTGCGGCGAGGAATAAAAAATGGAACTGTTGATTTTATTGCATCGCATCATCAACCGCAAACCTGGGATAATAAAGTTTGTGAATTCGAATATGCAAAGAACGGCATGGAAGGGTTGGAAAGTGTTTTTAGCGCATCGGTTACTTCCGGCGTTCCGCCAGAGTTATTCATAAAAATGCAAAGCGAAAATACAAGGAACACCTTTAATTTAAAAGTGCCGGTGATCAAGGAAAAAGAAGAAGCAGATCTCACGCTTTTCGTGCCGGGTGAGGAATACATATTTGATGAGCAGAATATTTTTTCAAAATGCAGAAACAATGCTTTCATCGGAAAAACCCTGTTGGGGAAAGTGATTGGGATTATTAAAGCAGACAAACTATTTTTGCCGGATTCTTTCACGATCGCAAAATAAACTATCACATGGAACAACCAGTAACTCCGGCAACCACCAAGGGTGTCGTTATCGGCCTCATTTTAGTGGCAATCTCCATAGGCGTTTACTTAGCCAGTATTGATGTGAATGGTCCGGCAAAATGGATAGGAAACGCAGCTTTTATAATTGGAATTATTTGGGCAGTCAACAACTACGGCAAGCAAATAAATTATCATTCAACCTTCGGAAATTATTTTGCTCACGGCTTTAAGGTCACTGCTGTCGTCACTGTAATCATGATCCTATTCCTGGTAGTTTTTGTTATGGTCTTTCCTGAATTTAAGGAAAAAGCGATGGAGCAGGGCCGGATGCAAATGCACCAGAAAAACATGACCGACGAACAAATCAATCAGGCGATGGAGATGACAAGAAAATTTTTTATGGTTTTTGTAATCGGCGGTTCGCTCGTCGTGTATTTGATCTTCGGCTCATTGGCATCGTTAGTGGGTGCCGCTATCACTAAAAAAGAGCCCAACCGTTTCCCTGGCGACTCTAATCAAACTATGGCCTGATGGATATCTCCGTTGTAATCCCTCTTTTGAATGAGGCAGAATCTCTGCCCGAACTTGAAGCATGGATCACGGAAGTCATGGAGAAAAATAATTTCATTTATGAGATTATTATGGTGGACGATGGAAGTAACGACACATCATGGAAAGTTATCCAGGATCTTGGCAAAAAAAATAGCAACGTAAAGGGAATAAAGTTTCAGCGAAATTATGGAAAGAGCGCAGCGCTGAACGAAGGATTTAAAATTGCTAAGGGAGAAGTCGTGGTTACGATGGACGCCGATCTGCAGGACAGTCCAAGCGAAATACCGGAAATGCGAAGAATGGTTCTCGAAGAGAATTTTGATATCGTCAGCGGCTGGAAAAAGAAAAGATACGACAGGAAATTAACCAAGAACATTCCTTCTAAATTGTTCAATGCAGCCACCCGCCGTACCAGCGGAATTTATCTTCACGATTTCAACTGCGGCCTGAAAGCTTATAAGAATAAAGTGGTAAAAAGCATCGAAGTGTATGGAGAGATGCATCGCTATATTCCGTTGCTTGCAAAATGGGCAGGGTTTAAAAATTTTGGCGAAAAAGTAGTAGAACACAGGCCCAGGAAATATGGTGTCACCAAATTTGGCTGGAACAGGTTTGTAAATGGCTTCCTTGATCTGATGTCAATTGTTTTTGTTGGAAAATTTAGAAAGAATCCAATGCATTTTTTTGGACTGTGGGGAACGCTTTGTTTCTTATTTGGTTTCATTGTATTTCTTTATCTCACAATAGCAAAGTTCTTTTTTGATCAAACCGGGTTGACGCAGCGCCCATTGTTTTTCTTTGCTATACTTGCCATGATTATTGGTACACAATTATTTCTTTCAGGATTTCTCGGTGAACTTATTTCAAGAAA
>JBBSPT010000313.1:0-3938 GCA_038258515.1 Chitinophagales bacterium
ATACATCAAGCACCATTTCGGATTCGGCATCAAAGAGGCCGGGAACGCCTATGCCTATCGCATCCACGGAACTATCCACAAGGTCGTCTGCGAAGGAAAATAATTCATCACGCACTTCTTCGGCAGACCGATCGGAATTTATTCTCTTCGAAAAAATTTCAGATATCATTTCATCTTTTACTACGCCCCCCCGAACATTAGTGCCACCCATGTCTATGCCTAAGATGCAGTTCTTATCCATTGATTTTTTATTTCAGTTGAGATGCGGCTCCACTATCCAGATAAACTAAAAAGCTTTTGTGATTACGCATCAGACTTGCAGGAAGCGATTCCGACACATCATTTTCCAACACAGCCTGGACGATGGAAGCCTTCTTCGCACTGCTCACGATCAGCATAACTGTCTCCGCTTCCATGATCGTTGCAATACCAAGAGTAAGGCCGTGTGTAAGTTGTTGGTTTGACTTAAAATACTTCTGGCCAACCGTCTGAGTTGTACTGTCAATTTCAGCTAAATGTGTGCGTGAGCTGGCCGGTGTGCCCGGTTCATTCATGCCCACATGTCCATTCATTCCAAGTCCTACAATTGCCACGTCAATCCCGCCTGAATGCTTAACAAATTCCTCGATCCGCTTGCATTCCCCGACTGGATCAGCAGCACGACCATCAAAAAATATAATTTTGTCTTGCTGAACATTTAATGGGATGAACAAATCATTATTTAAATGAAAGCGGCAACTGCCCTCATTCTTTTCATTCATACCCAGCCATTCATCGAGGCTCAGGAAAGTCCATTCTGAAATATCAATACCTTTTTCTTTTACCTGTATTACCAATTCTTTGTAAAGACCCTTTGGCGAATCCCCGGAAGCCGTGCAAAGCAATGGACGATTAATTCCTTGTAAATTTTTCAGCAAATCATTTACTGCTTCCCGGGAAATTGCCTCGTAGCTATCTTTGATTGTAATCTTCATGTGTAATTAAATATTTGAACATTCTTCGAGAAAAAATAACAGATCAAAAACGCGAATGCTAATACTCTGATTCAATTTCACGGGTAATTATTGCAACTTATCTTTAGCAATTCCCAACCAAAGATCGATCGGTTTCTTCACCTTTGGAGTAAACGGTAACATAATCTTTTTTCCTTCCGCTGCTGACGCGTAGGCCGCATAAATGATTTCAAGAACAGCTCTTCCATCTTCCCCTGTTACAACGGGCCTTTTGTTTTGCTGTACACATTCAATGAAGTGCTTCAGTTCGTGCGGATAGCCCTGGTTGAAAACTTCTTCAAAAACTGTGAAACTCCAACCGACTGTGGTGTCGGCTTTTTCCATCGCATAACCGTAGCCGCTTTTACTGTAGGAAATCGCTGCGTTTCCCATAAACAGATCAGCATAGATTACTCCGCCCGTCCCATAGACTTCACTCTTGTCATCCATACCGCCATGTTTCGCCCAACTATTTTCCAGCACTGCGGTGACGCCGTTTTCAAATTCAATTATTACCACGGAATTATCTTCTGCCCTCGTTTTTTCCTTGTGCAAAACGGTTGACATCGTGGCGTAAACACTTAATGCTTTCGCATTTTTCAACATCCACCTGAACCAGGCAATACCATGGCAGCCCATGTCCATCAAGACTCCGCCCCCGGCAAGGTCAATATCATAGAACCAATCAGAATGCGGACCCGAATGTTTTTCAGCCTGTTTTAGCATATAGATGTCGCCAATCGCACCTTCATTTACAAGCTGCCGAACTCTTTCATATTTTGGCGCGAAGCAAAGCTCTTCCGCGTACATCAATTTCACTCCGGCGGTTTTACAAGCGTCGATCATTTCATCTGCCTCTTCAAGAGTTACTGCCAATGGCTTTTCGATGATGATGTGTTTACCGGCTGCAGCTGATCGTAAGGTAGCATTATGGTGTAAAAAATTTGGTAGGCAAATGTCAACAACCTCGCATTCTGAATTGCAGATAGCATCATCAAGGCTATTATACCAATGTGGAATGTCATGTTTCTGTGCAAAAGTTTTTGCTTTTTCAATATCCCTGGCATAGACTGCTACCACTTCGGCTTCCGGCACAAACCTTTGATAACTTTCCATATGAATGTCCGAGATAAAACCAGCGCCGAGAATTGCGATTTTTGTCTGCTTCATACATCCGTTTTTGATCGAAGCAAAGATTAAACTTTTTTATACAAATCTAAAAGAGCAGTTGGCGAATTTTATATGTTTGGTTTTATTAGATTTAATACCTTGTTGGTTGATTGGCATCTTAACACTAAACCAATAAATCAAAATACTTTTTATGCCGGGAGATTCTTCAGGGGTAAATATCAATTCCAAAGGAATTCAGAATAACTCATTCGACGCAATTGTCGTCGGCTCCGGTATAAGCGGAGGCTGGGCTGCAAAAGAGCTTTGTGAAAAAGGACTGAAAACATTAGTGTTGGAAAGAGGACGAGATGTGGTTCACAATAAAGATTACCCCACAGCAACAATGAGTCCGTGGGAGTTCCCTTACCGCGGTGAAATGACGGAGGACTTTATAAAAGAGAATCCGTTGATCACTAAGGCCGCAGGATTCGATGATTCCACCGATCATTTTTTTATCAAAGATAAAGACCATCCCTATGTGCAGGATAAAGCTTTTGATTGGATCCGCGGATACCAGGTTGGTGGCAAATCTTTGATTTGGGGAAGGGCTTGTCCGCGATGGAGTAAATATGAATTTATCAACCCGGCGAAGTTTGGTTACGGTATTGAATGGCCGGTTGGGTACGAAGATATTGCCCCATGGTATTCGCATGTGGAAACTTTTTCAGGAATATGCGGAAACAGGGATGGCCTGGAAGCAATGCCTGACGGAGAGTATCTCCCGCCCTTTGAAATGAACTGCCCGGAGAAAGACATGAAGCAAAAATTACTTTCGAAATATAAAGATAGGTTCATGGTGCATGGACGCTGGGCTCAACTGACGGAAGCAAAGGAAATACACCACCAGCAAGGAAGAAGTCGTTGCCAGGCAAGAGATAAGTGCATGCGCGGATGCCCGTTTGGCGGGTACTTCAGCTCCAACTCTTCCACACTCCCATGGGCTGAAAGAACAGGCAACCTGACCATCAGGCCATTCTCCGTGGTGCATTCAATTATTTATGATGAAAAGAAACAGAAGGCAACAGGAGTGAGAATAATCGACACAAATACAAAGAAGAGTACCGATTATTTTGCGAAAGTTATATTCATGAATGCGTCCGCATTAAACACGAATCTCATTTTACTAAACTCGATTTCCAATCGTTTTCCCAGTGGCTTTGGGAATGACAATGGCCTGCTCGGTAAATATGTTTGCTTTCAAAACTATCGGGGATCGGTAGGCGGAAACGTGGAAGGGTACCTCGATAAATATTATTATGGACGCAGGCCTTCTGAAAGCATGATGGCTAACTTCAGGAATCTTCATACTAACGACATGGATTTCGTTGGCGGATATATGGCTTTTATGGGTTGTTTCCGCAACCGGGCTGATGGCACTGAACTCCCCGAACAAATTGGAGGCGACTTCAAAGATAAACTGGCAACTATGGGCGGTTGGCATATGTACATGTATATGCAGGGAGAGACAGTTCCGAAAAAGACAAACTTTGTTTCACTGAGTAAAGAAAAAAAAGATGATTGGGGAATTCCCTTGCTAGTCACGAATGTGGATTACGATGAAAATGATGAAAAATTACTGAAAGATTTTTTAACCCAGGGAAGTGAGATGTTTGATGCGATTGGTGTAAAAAATATTACTCAGAATGACAATCATTGGGCTCCCGGAAGAGACATTCATGAAATGGGTGGATGCAGAATGGGCAAGGATCCGAAGACCTCTCTTCTAAATGGATGGAATCAATTTCACAATTGTAAAAATGTTTTTGTAACAGATGG
>JBBSPT010000314.1:0-3938 GCA_038258515.1 Chitinophagales bacterium
ACAATTCGTTTTATTTTTTTAAGAAAACCTCCAACTTTTGTTTTCCTGAAATCATCAGTCGTCACATTATAAAACACATAGTTCTCGGTCTTATCATCTGAGAAAGATGCCGGTTGCGCAATTGCCTCATTGTTCCCGCTATCTATAGCTTCTTCCTGGTGCTTTTCTTCCCGGATAGCTACGTGGCTATCGTTCGGTTGACCTAGATTTGAAATAAGTTCCGCAGGAATAGTTGGCTTGATCGCTATTTCAGGAGTAAGATCTTTTGTGACAATGTTTAGATGAATATCCCCGTTAATTTTTTTATTTTTTATAGCGGTTGCAATTATACCTGGACGCACTTTTTCTTTGCCTTTAGACGCCTGATTAATTTCCTTTTTCGATGGGGCTTCGATGATTTCCACCGGATTAACGATATTATCTTCAACCGGATTTATAGCTGAAGTAACCTGATCTTTCGGCTTTGAATTTTCTTTTGCAGCCTTCAACGTTTTCGGAACAGGAACTGCATTTTCGATCGTGGCGACAGGCATATTTTGCTTGCCTTCGTAAAGGAAAAACCACAAACCAAATCCGATGAAAACGGCTGCAGCCAGTAATCTCAGAAAAGTGACTGAAATTACTTTGCCGGCATTTTCTTTTTTATATAAATATTTTTTCTTGGGAAACCTGATAGAATCATCTGGTAGCATTCTTACAATTCCAATCGTTTCAAAACCTTTTCTAAAATTTTCATGACCCTGGACGAATAATTCTACCTGGGATTCCTGTTCTTTGTTTAATTCGCCATCATGATATTGGACGAAAAATTCTTCGCAGTTATTTTCTGAAATCAATTCTCCGATACCAGGTTTCAGTAAGCTAAGTTTATCTTCAAAACTAATGTCATCCGGCTTGCAGATCGTATCAAGTATCATTTTGAATTCATCCTCAAGATCTTTATGCTCCCTGATGAATTGCAATACTTCAATCTTTTCACCATCGGTCAGTTCATCGTCCGCAAAAAGCAGAAAGTATTCTTCGTAATTATTTCTGTCGATCTTCATTTCAGATAACATTTTCCTGTTTTACCAAATAGGTCTTAAGCTGAATCCTTGCCCTGTGGAGATACACTTTTACCTGGCTTATACTTAAGAAAGTGATCCTTGCTATTTCTTCATAAGAATACCCTTCATAGTCCTTCAACAAAACAAGACTTCGCTGGGTTTCACTCAGCCTGTAGAGCGCTTCGTTCAGGGTCTTTCGCAGGTTGTGATGAGGTTGTACTGTTGTCTTGCTTTCAGCGCTGAAATCATCTCTCAGGCTCACCCGTTTATTCTTTCTTATCTGATCAATCATTTGATGATAGGCCACGGTGAACAAGTAAGATTTGCTGCTCTCGTTTTCCACTTTGTCCCGGTTGATCCAGAGCTTTTCAAAGGCCGCCTGCACCACATCCTTCGCGTCTTCTTCATGACGAAGATTTTTCAGAATGAAACGGTAAACTTTATCTGCGTAAAGTGTCACACATTCATTGTATTCTTTTTCATTCATACTCCTGGTTGGTAGTTTTGATTTACCCTGATGGCCTTTGATTTATAGTTATACGCACTTCTTTGCAAAAAGTTACAAAATCCGTTAGTTAAGTCATCGCAGGCTGCGAATCATATATTATCTAATGAATATCTGTAGGTTTGTATAATTCAAAAATAAATCTAATGAATGAAAAATTTGTTTCGCGGATTGCCCACGAACTGGAGGAAATAGAAAAAGCAGGTTTATATAAAAATGAAAGAATAATTACCAGCGACCAGGGAGCAGAAATACAATTGGGGAATAAGAGAGTTTTAAATTTTTGCTCCAACAACTACCTGGGTTTATCGTCAAATCAAAATGTGATTGAAGCAGCGAAAAAATATATTGCCGTCCGGGGCTATGGACTTAGCAGCGTTCGTTTTATTTGCGGAACTCAGGATATTCACAAAGAACTGGAGAAAAAAATCGCAACATTCCTGGGTACAGAAGATTCCATTTTATATGCTGCCTGCTTTGATGCAAACGGCGGCGTTTTCGAACCGCTCTTTGGTGAAGAGGATGCTATTATTTCTGATGCATTGAATCATGCGAGTATTATTGATGGAGTAAGATTGTGCAAGGCCCAACGTCTTCGTTTTGAGCATAACAATATGGAAGATCTTGAAAGTAAACTTCAGGAGGCGCAAAGTGCAAGGAGCAGAGTCATTGTTACCGATGGATCTTTCAGCATGGATGGAACTATTGCGCAGCTTGACAAAATTTGTGACCTCGCTGACAAATACGATTCCATTGTGTTGGTCGATGATAGTCACTCTACCGGTTTCATTGGAAAAACCGGAAGAGGAACCGCAGAATATCGTGGTGTCATGGGAAGGGTGGATATCATAACCGGAACATTGGGAAAAGCATTAGGAGGTGCAAACGGCGGATTTACTGCCGGGAAAAGAAATACGATTGAAATGCTTAGGCAACGAAGCAGGCCTTATCTTTTTAGTAACACATTGGCGCCTGCGATTGTCGGAGCATCAATTGCAGTGTTCGATATGCTAAGCGAAACCACTGACCTTCGTGACAAGCTGGAAAATAACACAAATTATTTCCGTAACAAGATGACGCAAGCAGGGTTTGACATCAAGCCAGGTGTGCATCCCATCGTTCCGATCATGCTGTATGATGCGGTGCTTGCCCAGGACTTCGCAGCAAGATTGTTAGACGAAGGAATTTATGTAATCGGTTTCTTTTTTCCTGTAGTTCCGAAGGGCCAGGCCCGCATAAGAGTTCAGCTAAGTGCGGCGCATGAAACTGAACACCTGGATAAAGCGATTGAAGCATTTATAAAAGTTGGAAAGGAACTGGCAGTATTGAAATAGTTTCCAGCCTATCAAGCCATTAATTAGCCCCTGGAGTTATTAACTTTGCTTGCATACAAAAATGCTATTGTGAGATGAAGTTTAAAGATTTCTACTTATATTTTAGAAAATAGAAATGAATAAATAATGACAGAAAACGCTGCCACATTTATTGCCAAAAGCACCATCAAGAGCGCCGATCTTGAGCATCGTCAAAAAATAAATTTTAACATCGCCAGGTATAACGCGGCTCTTCCCCCGGCCATGGATCAATTTGAAAATCTCGAATTAGTAAGAGAGCGTGCAAAAAACATAAAATGGCGAGCGCTGGAAACCCTGGATCAGCAACTCGAAGAATTCGAACGGCAATTCACCAAGCGGGGAGGCAAGGTGATCTGGGCACAAAACTCACAGGAAGCTTTGGATGAGATTCTCAAAATCTGCATTGAGAAAAAATGCAAAACGATTATAAAGAGCAAGAGCATGGTGACGGAAGAAATTCATCTCAATGATTTTCTTAAAAAACTCAATATAGAAAGTGTTGAATCTGATCTTGGGGAATACATACAGCAATTAGACGGAGAACCTCCTTACCACATCGTCACTCCTGCGATGCACAAAAGCAAGGAAGATGTGGCAAAATTATTTGAAGAAAAACTCGGTACGCCTTCGAAGCTGTCCCCGGAAGAGCTGACTTTAGTGGCCCGTGATATTTTAAGAGAAAAATACTTAGAGGCAGAGATCGGAATCACCGGGGCAAACTTCATCATCAGTGATATAGGCGCCATCGCGATGACCGAGAATGAAGGGAATGGAAGGTTAACAATGGCATGGCCTAAAACCCACATTGCGATTACAGGCATCGAAAAAGTTTTGTCCTCAATCACGGATCTCGCATTGATGTGGCCCTTGCTCGCGACCTACGGCACCGGTCAAAAAGTAACAGTCTATAACAGCATTGTTTCAGGCCCAAGGCAACCCGGCGAGGCTGACGGACCGGAGGAAATGTATGTGGTTTTGCTGGACAATAATCGCAGCAATATTTTGGCTAACCCGACAGTTCGCGAAAGTCTC
>JBBSPT010000315.1:0-3932 GCA_038258515.1 Chitinophagales bacterium
CTGTAATTTGCATCTAAATCCAGCCCGATGGATTGCAATTCAAATTTTCCTTTATCATTTGATGAATTAAACCGGCGAAGTCTCCGTAATTTTTTCTTGGTGTATGCATTATACAAATTCGAACTTTTACGATGGGTGACAGAAAAATTGTTCCTGCCCGCGACGAGCGACAATTGGGGAGTAAACCTTGCTGCATCTTTGTCTGAAAATAATCCATGAAAAATAAAGTCGTGCTCAACCGATGGAATTATCGAAAAAGAGGAAAGCCTCGTAGTTGCTGTGTCTGTAAACTTTATTAGCGTCGGTCTGTTCACGATGAGTACAACGGTATCCACGTTCACAATTTCCATATAGTTTCCCTTGGAATACCCGAAGGAAATTCCCGGCTTGATAAATCCCTTTTTCAAAGATAAAGATGAGTATATTTCATCATTGACCGGAGATTCCCAGGAGCTGTAAATACCGTTCTTAAAATAATGGATATAGGCCAGCGATGCTGCAAATTTTTCATTTGATGAATAAGTGTATCCGGGGGAAATCGAATATTGATAGAAGTCAATTGATTTTTTTCCGGCTGTGGAATAAGAAGTAAAAGTTGCACTGAAACCACTCTTGTGGTAATAAGTGACCGACGGGGTGAAAACGATTCTATCGTTTACATTAATACTACTCTCAAGCGACTTGTTGCTACTGCTGAAAGATCCATTACCAATCCCCAAATTGATTCGCAGGTAACTTTCATCTGCGTCCATCTGGTCGATCATCTTTAGAAATTCATCGTGCTCGAGTAAAGAATCAAGTATTTTCTGGTCGGCGGGATTTATCTGTCCAGAAGTTTTCGAAAGAATAAATATCAGCAATAACAAGAGAACAGAAAGTTTATGCATACAGAAATGTTCAGGTAAAATTCGCAACCGAAATTAACTGACTTTCAAAACCAGCTGAAGTTTAATTTCCCGGCCAACAAACGTTGTCATAAATTCATTTTCATCGAACCGCCACTAAAGCCTTTGCACCTAATGGCTTACCTTTGCGCAGCTAAAAAAAAATTAATGAATGATTTTGAAGGCCTTGGCCTGAACGAAAACCTTTTGAGAGCGGTGAGCGATCTCGGTTTTGAAACTCCAACTCCTATACAGCAGAAGGCAATACCTGTTTTGCTGTCAGGAACTACTGACTTTGTGGGCCTTGCTCAGACAGGCACTGGGAAAACCGCAGCCTTTGGTCTGCCGCTGCTACAGTTGATCGAACCTGAGAATCGGTATCCTCAGGCATTGATTGTTTGCCCGACGCGGGAACTTTGTTTGCAAATTTGTAATGATATCCAGGACTTTAAAAAATATTCCAAAAATATTATAGCTGAACCGGTTTATGGAGGAGCATCAATAGTAATGCAAATAAGGGCGCTGAAAAAAGGAGTTCACATCGTGGTGGCTACTCCCGGCCGCCTTATCGACATGATTGAAAGGAAAGCTATTGATCTTCAAAAAGTAAAATATGTTGTGCTCGATGAAGCTGACGAAATGCTCAATATGGGATTCAGAGACGACATCGATTTTCTTCTGAAGAACACAATCAACAAAGAAAGCGTTTGGCTCTTCAGCGCTACCATGCCTGCTGATGTGAAAGCAATTTCTAAAAACTTCATGGACAATCCACGTGAAGTGACGGTTGGTAAAAAGAATACGGCCAATGTGAACATAGACCACCAGTATTATATCACACCTGCTCATTCCCGCTATGAAACCCTGAAAAGGCTAGTTGATTTTAATCCAGGTATTTACGGCATCATATTTACCAGAACGAAAGCCGATGCGCAGGAAATTGCAGAACGGCTGGTAAAAGAAGGATATGACCTTGAAGCGATACATGGTGATCTAACTCAACAACAGCGTGATAAAGTAATGCAGCGCTTCCGGCAAAAAAGCATACAATTATTAGTAGCCACCGATGTTGCAGCACGGGGCATTGACGTGGAAGGTATCACCCACGTTATCAATTACGAATTGCCCGACGATATTGAAGTGTACACACACCGCAGCGGACGCACGGCAAGGGCAGGGAAGAGCGGGATATGTATTTCCATTTGCCATAGCAGGGAACTGTTCAAAATAAAACAACTGGAGAGAATGACTAATGCGTCGTTTCACAGGCTTGACATTCCCAGTGGCAAAGATGTATGCCGCAAACAGTTCTTTCATTTCATGGACAAGCTGATTGAAGCTGATATATCCCATGGAGATTACGAAACCTATATGTCGGATGTTCAGCAAAAATTCGCGAACATCAGCAAGGAAGAAATTTTAAAAAGAGTTGCCGCATTGGAGTTTAATCATTTTCTGAAATATTATGAGCATGCTGACGATCTGAATGCAAGACAGGATTTCAGAGATCGCAGGAATGACGGTTCAAACAACCGTAATATGAATGGCGGCCGGGAACGTGCAAAAAATAACTATCAACGGGACAACGGATTCACAAGACTTTTTATAAACCTGGGAACAAGAGATGGTTTTTATAAAGCAAGCTTCCTGCAGTTTATTCTTGATGAGAGCAACCTGAAAAAAGAGGTGCTTGGAAAAATTGATCTTCGCGAATCCAACTCCTGGGTTGAAATAGACAGGTCAGTTGCTCCAAAAATGATCCGGAGTCTTGATGGGAAAAATTATAACGGAAGGCAGCTCCGCATGAATGACGCAGACGGGGGAAGTGCTGCGTCCGGATCACGCGAAAAACGCAAACGGATTCCGGTAACTGCGTCAAGATAAATTCGATTTTCACCAGCACTTCAATAACGAACTTTTTCAACCTAAGTTTATATTTCCCCATACTTCCTGTAGTAGGCGATAAGTGAGACTATTACCCGGTTATAACTTCTCAGGCCTGAGGGCTGCTTATTAAACTGCAAAAATTTTCCGTACATCCAACTGATAGCTGGCTCTATAAAGCTGGTATGTGCCAGGTTGAATTTTTTCCATTCCTCAAGATCTGCCTTCACCGGGGGGATTAGCATGCTGATCGATTTCTTCGCCAATGCAGAATCGAAATAGAAAACTTCCCGGTTGGCATATAGGAAAAGATCAAGATAAGCTGAATATTGGAACAACGTATCCCGGGCATTTACCGCAGCCAGATAGCCGGTGAAATTCGCTTCATTTTCTTTGGCGAAGCCAAGCTGATGCCCAATTTCATGGGTGGCGATGTATGGCACAAGGAATCTCGGAATAGTCGTATTCACCTGCGCTTCTCCGCTAAGGGGATTGTAGTAACCGGTGAATCCGAGGTAATTTCCCAACGATCCAAATAACGAAGATTTAACTGAGCGCGGTTCATACTTGAGAAATGGAAAACGTGGCGCAGCCAGCCGATAACATTCGGCAGCTCTCTGAAATATTTCGTTGTTAGAAGGATAAGAAGCTCCACTGTTGACAAGCGCCGACTTATTTTCATTTACTTTTTTCAGCAGAGCACTCTGAAGATCAACAAGGCCAGACGTATCGGCGAATTCCAAATCCAACCCAAGTCTTTTGGACGCAGGAATGCTGTCATAATTTAATCCCCAAAGAATATTGAATATTAAATATAGTGCGACAGCAATTCGAATTAGCTTTAAAAGCTTTTTGAACAAGAGGCGTTTGCTCAATTTTTTGGAAAACAACAAGCGGCAGTACTTAACCAGAATAAACAACAGCCTGCAACCACCCAGGAAATAGAGGATGTCGCCGACGCTGAATGGCACCCAACCAAGAAGAAATCGTTGCGAAAGCGACACTCCACGATAAAAGCCATTCTGGTAGTATCTTTCGATCCATAAAGGGTAGTTTGAAGTAATTTTGAGGAACACGATTAGCAAAGCGGCAATAACCCAAAAGAACATCTTGTTTTTAAAATACCGGGACAAAGGCATAACGAATTCTGTGGCGGACCCTGAC
>JBBSPT010000316.1:0-3931 GCA_038258515.1 Chitinophagales bacterium
CAACTCCCGTGCTGTAGCTGCGACCTGCATTTTGAAATATAGCATAGATCAAATTACTACCCGGCACCGTGCTTGCAATTCGTGTGATAGTACCGTCCGCAAACCTGTGATACAGTGCTCCAAATAAAGACCCGGTGTTCAATTTAGTTTTATACCCTAACTCCAATAGGTTCGTGAACTGTGGCCGCAGAGCGGGGTTTCCTACTTTAATAATTTCTGCATCATCATACTTTGGGAAAATACGAATATCAACTTCATTGGGTCTGTCAACCCGTCGGTTATAAAAGAACGAGATTTTATTTCGATCATTTATTTTGTAGGCAAGCCGGATATTTGGAAACGGCTGCGTGTAATTATAGCCATCACTTTTATAAGTATTGTGGTTGGGATTTACATCGTACTGCAAGTTGACATATTCAATTCTTAAACCCAGCTCGGCTTCATATTTTTCACTTTCAAAAACATAAGTGCCATATAACGCCGGAATCGTTTCTTTGTAAACTGCCTTGCCACCGGCACCGCTGTCAATGGGAGAATTTATGCCCGGAAAAAATTGCATGTCAGTCGGTATCCATCTTCTGCGAAACTTAAAACCTCCTTCTATTCGCCCATACTTCAGCGGCCTTATGTAGTCTATATTAAAATCTGCAACGTTTTCGTCAGAAATAAGTTTGAAGGCATCTTTGCCGGTAAAAGAAGGTAAAATATTTGTAAAAAAATATTGCTCATCTTCCCTATGGAAAGTGTAATTAAAACCCACATCTAACAGGTGCCCGGGCTGTTTAAATTTATGATGGTATGTGGTTGTTGCCATCACGGTTGTTTTAATTTCATCTTCGAGGAACTGCCAAAGGCGATATCGTTCCTTGAAATCCAGGTCGAAAAATGGCTCATCTCCCCGGTCAATGATTTTTTCACTGCCGTACAAACCGGAAACAGTAAAGGAATTGTATTGGTTAAAGTTATAGTCCATTCCCGCTTTCGTGGTAAGAAAGCCTGTATTTCTGTTCCTTTTTGTTTGCTGATTAATGATGCGGCCATTGTCATAAACGCGTCTCACAAACTCATTTTTATTGAGCGTCTGCGTGTACAGGTAGTCTCCCTGGAAAAAGGCATTCATCTTTCCTTTCCTGTAATTAACTGATAAGGAAGGATTTATTTTAGGAGTAAATTGATACTGCGGCCTTATCGTAGGAAAATTTTCTTTTTTTATCCACAAGGCGCCGGCCCCGGTTGCCAATCCTACCTTTCCGTTAAATCCCTCCTGCTTGTTTTTTTTATAAATAATATTAATAATCCCTGCGTTTCCATTTGCATCGTACCTGGCGGAAGGGTTGTTAATGATCTCAATTTTATCCACCGCTGAAGCCGGTAAATTATCGAGACTCGCCTGATTGCCAAAACCTGTCAGCGCTGTCTGTTTGCCGTCAATTAACACCGTAACCTTGTTGTTTCCTCTTAATAGTACCTTACCATCCTCAACAGTTACTCCCGGTAGGTTTTGCATGGCCTGTAACACAGAACCACCGGCCTGGCTGATGTTATTGGACAGCGTATAGGCCTTTTTGTCCATTCTTGAATTCACCTCATCCTGTCGCGTAGTAACAATCACTTCATTGAGTGTTTCCGCGTTTTCAAGGAGTTCTATCGTTGCTATTTCAAGAAAATCTGTGAGACTTCCGACGTACAGAGACTGGCTGTTTGGGGCATATCCTACAAAAGAAATTTCTAAAAAGTAATTGCCCGGTTTGATGCCGGGAAGCGAAAATCTTCCCTCTTCATTTGTTACTGTACCACTGACGAACGCTTCACCGTTGTGTGAGGTAAGGATCACATTCACAAATGGCAATACTGACTTTCGTGACTGATCTTTTACGGTTCCGGAAATAGTTACACTGTTGCTTTGGGAGAAGGAAAGGAGATACGAGCAAAACAAGAGCGAAAGAAATAAAATGATTTTTTTTCTCATAAGGTTTGTTTTAGCCGGCAGTGAAGATTTCCGTTTCGCTAAAAATAAAATAATCTTTATGACGTATTTGTTAAAGAAAGATTAAGGAAAATACACTTGAAAATAGTCCTGACCAACAATCGGTAAGGTGTGAAGAAGTCAACATCATCGAAAATAAACTAAGCAGAAGGGCCACTGCGGATATAGGCCTCAATTTATTGTTTATTAGACGAAATAGGTATCGTTGATTAAGGTCCCGTGAGCGGCTTGAGCTGAAATGCCCGTTCCCAGCCGACTCTCCAATAAGCCATCATCGTGGCGGGAGGTGTATGCAATTTCGCCGGTTTACAATGCAACGAAACATCTTAAATCACAAAGGAGTCGTACGATTTTATTATTCGATTTTTACATGACAATAAATTCAGTCCTCCTGTTCTTTGCTTTGTCTAATGTCGTATCATTAGATGCAACAGGATCCGATTCGCCCTTGCCATCTGTTGTTAACTGGCCTTCACCAACTCCAAAAGTTGTTACAAGTGCATCTTTCACTGAGACAGAGCGCTTTTTGGAAAGATCCATATTATATGAATCGCTTCCGTCTGAATCTGTGTGGCCTACGATCTTTACTTTTTTCCCATTCTCTGTCTTGAGCGCTTCTGCAATTTCACGGAGAATGCCAAAGGATTCAGGCCTGATCTCTGCAGAATTGACATCAAACAAAATAGCATTGGTTACATATTTTCCGGTGCTAAATAGTTTTGCTCTTGGCTCGGGCAACCCTTCTGCAATTCGCAGATTTGTAATCATAACGTGCTCGGTCCCATTCTTTAACCCATAGGTAGAAAAAAGCAAAGTTTTTATTTCTTCATCGGCCGGCATGCCTCTTGGTACATCTACAATTTTCTGCCCATCCACGTAAAGGCGATATCTTTTATCTTTTCCGGAAATTGCTACATGACATCCATTCAGGAACGACTGCCTGAGGTCTTTTTCTACTTCGCCATATGCTATCTGCTTATTTTCCTGACGGGAGCCCGTCTTAACCGGTTGAGCCCAGCCCTGGAAGACGGACAGATGGCTATATACATGCGATGCACCTTCCTTCAAAGGTCGTTTACCATCGCCTAACATAACAGTAAACCGGGCAGTTTGCGACGTTGCTGCTTTGCTTACGCCATGAGCAATTACATCGAACTCGATAGTAAAATCTTTGGGAAGTTCCTTAGGCAGATCGGGTTGATAGATGCCATAGTTATACATCCTTAGCCATTTTACATCCGGCTCGTTACTAAGGGTGATAATTTCTCCAGATGAATTGGTGTTCCAAAGCTGAGGGAAATCTCCAACCGGATCTTTGTTGAAATCCTCATAAAGAATAAGGTCTTCCGCAGCAACCCAATCAGATTTTGAATAAACAGATATTTGCGCCTTTGCCTGCGGAGGACCAGCAATTTCATCATCGTTAGCAGCGACATCAGGATTTGTAGTGTTTTTAGTTGCGCCACTTACATCATTAGGTTTATCTGTATTTCCAGCGTCACTCTCCAGCACACCATCGATGGTCTTGTTTGTCTCCTGCTCAGTTTTCTTTTCCAACTTTTTGGTTGCAGCCTTTTCTGCGCTTTTCTTTATCTTTTTCAAAATCTGTGCATTGGCATCACACACATTTATTCCCATAAGAGCGAAAAAGGAAAAGAAAAAGATGAGAGTTGGGCGATTAAATTTTTTCATTATCGTTGATTTAAGGATGTAAAAGTCTTTGAACAAAAAAGTTCCCGTTTATTTTAATAGTTGTTCGTCTCCTGTGTAATTACGTCTTGCTATGCACGATAACAACAGGAATATTACAGGGGTAAAAAAAGATAAGCAAAAATGATATGAGCGTGTCAGTCAGACCGTTCCCAAACAATCAAGCTTTTTAAAGATAGAAAAAAATTTCTAATAAGCTTCTTTGTACATCGAAGCACATTTATAACTAAGTTG
>JBBSPT010000317.1:0-3926 GCA_038258515.1 Chitinophagales bacterium
TAAGCTCTGAGACTCGCAGTGAGTGCAAATAATATTCGTTGGATTTCTTTGCGTTCGTCATTTTCCAGGGAATAGAGTTCGTTGTTCAGCGCCGTCGTTTCTTCCGGTTCTATGAAAGTTGTTCTGCGGCTGTCGCTTTCGCCATGAACAATTCCCTTTACCAATCTTTTTTGTTCTGCGAAAACTGCAAGAACTCTTCTGCCGTTTATGAAACTCTCTTCAATATCCGCGAGATAGCCCAGCTTATTCATTCTGCTGATGACTTTATCGAAGAGTCTTCGCAGCTCATTTCGTTTCTTATAAATCAACAATCGAATTTCCGCTAACTCTGGCGAAGCGCTGTCTTTAACGTTTCCATCTTCACCGATCTTTGAGTCAATCAGTCCGATAATATTTTTTTCAAAAAAAGTTCCGCGGATCAACTGCGCGAGGAATGGGTAGGCAATTTTTCTGTCATCGTCAAACCACCTGAACATCGTTTGCATTGCCATGGATAGCTTCCTGATTTCGAGAAACTGGCTGCAGGCCAATACGGAGCCTTCGATGCTCAATAATTTCAACTCTTTGCTTAAATTAAAAACCGCATCGTCGGGAAAATTAAGCTGAGCGGTCGAAAGCAATTTGTATTCATGTGTTTGCCGGAGTTCCGGCTCAATAAATTCTTTGCGGGTATGTATTCTAAGATCAGATGCTTTTTTTTTCGCAAATTCCGTGCGACAATACGCCGTGAGCAATTGTTGCACTTTATCAAATTCCAGTTGCTGAATAGCAAATGCAGGGAATAATTTCATGAATAAAAAATAGCTTTTTCCTCGAACAAAAATAACGTTTAAGAATATAGATTCAGGAGAGCAGACTTCGAAAACTAATGTCAATTTCCCGGGTCGCCTGTTCTTTCGCTGCACCAAAGTTTTTAGAGGAAATCATTTATTTTTTTGCTCTTTTAAATCTAAAAGTCAAATATTACTTTTGCAGGTGACATTCATTGTCACACAAAGCTAAGTTCCCGCTACCCTATCCAACCATTCACCAGGTAAGACCACTACTATCCTCTATCAATTATTGGTTTCACTTTAAACATCAATAAGATGATTCGAGATCTATTTAATAGAGTTCTTATAATTGCGCTTCTGGCAGGAAGCAGTGCTTCGTCTTCCGCGCAGAATTCACTGCTGGTTAACTTCGGAACCTCCGCTTGCACAGGAGTGGCGCAGCCATCCTTCTCCCTTATAAAAAATCCGCTGTCGTCATCTCCCTCTTTGCTCACACAATGTGATATGTCCTTGCAGTTGCCGGATATCTATGCGGTATTCGTTGCGTACAATCCGAGGGATAATAAAATTTACGTAGCAGATATCAGGAGTGGAACGGAGACAAGGATTTGGGTACTTGACATGGGTCTTCCTGCAAATATTTCCTGTCCCAATGTTATCAGCACCACTCCTGATTATAGCTATAGTTATGTTTCAAACAATTTTGAATTTGACAACAATGGTGATCTTTGGTCATTCTCCAATTATGTTGATACTTTGGGACAGTGCAGCGTAGATAAGTTTGACGTCACGACAGGAAATGTCATCAACACCCGCCACGTTAATTTTCCCGCAGGCAATTTCCCGACCAGTATAAGCAGCGGAGACCTTACGATCTTACCGAATGGACGCATGTTTGCAACATTAGGCAGCTTCCCTTCGAAACTCTACGAGATCACTGATTATAGCAGTACCACGAAAGACGCAACTGCAACTTTTCTTACCACTCTTCCGGATAATTGCTTTGGAATTGCTTACCTGAATGGACAGTTGGAAATCACCGGAACAACCTTTTCCGGAAGTTGTTATTATTATGAGTATGATATCGCCACAGGATCGCTAAAGCCGGCTGAAAATTTCCAAAACGGGCAGCTCCCGATCGACAATACCAGCATCAGTCCATCCCTCGGCGCAACACAACAACTGTTAAGTGCGTCTAAGGTAAATGGTAACACTGCTGAACTAACCTACGAGATCTTTGTAAAAAACCTGGGCAATGTCTCCCTTAATAATATAAATGTTGTTTCCGATCTCTCTTCGGTTTACGGAAGCGCAAATATCTCCCAAGTGACCGCCTCCTTCGCACCAGGAAGCAACCAGGCAGGCCTTTTCCTGGATCCCTCATACAATGGAAGCAGCAATAAAAGCCTGCTCCTACCAGGTCAGAATCTGCCAAACCAAATCGCTGCTAACAAAGATTATTTTCTCCGGGTGAACGTAGGAGTGAAAGTCACAAACGTGGATCCTTCCCGGATTTATAACAGCTCGGCAATAGCCAGCGCAACAATTGGTGGCGCGGGCACCCAAAGTTTTATTGATGTAGCAGATTCTTCTAACAACGGCCCTGAAACCGTGGTGGATCCGAATAGCAATGGGAATGCTGGTGAAGCTGGAGAAAACAACCCAACGCCTTTTAACCTTAAAACATTACCGGTAAAATTTATCAGTATTGGTGCGTCTGTGCATGAGAAATTCGATGCTCTCGTGAAATGGGTAGTCGCAACTCCCGCTCTAAAGTCAGATATTTTTCAAATAGAATATAGTATTGATGCAAGAAACTGGAAACCGGTTGGTCAGGTTGAGATTAAAAACATCAACCAGGGGAATTATCAAATTTTACATAAAAATATTCCGTCCGGCAATGTTTTCTATAGAATCAAGGAAACGGATAACGATGGAGAATTTATCTACAGTGAAATTGTTCTGCTGCACAATTCAACCGGTTCCGCAAGTTTTGCTATATATCCCAATCCTGCCCGGGATTTCATAACCGTACTCGCTCCCGCCGGCAGAGGTGGAAAAACAAAAGTTCTTGTTTTCGACCTTCTCGGAAAAGACATTATAACTAATTATTTCCAGGGCGCTTCTTCCATAATCAATGTTGGTGAACTCCCGGAGGGTCTCTACATTGTAAGAATTGAGAACGAAACAACTGTCTCCTCACAAAAATTACTCATCGTTCATCCATAACAAATGAAATAATTCATTTAAAGAACCGAGCCCTCAACCCGAAATCACACGCATGAATCGTTTCGCCTGTGGGAAAAAGTTCAAAGAAATATTGTGATAAACTGTGTCCGAACGGGCTATAATTTCGTAAATTTTTTGATGATGCGGCTTCCGTTTCCGGGCTCAATTGAAATCAGGTAAAGCCCCCTTGAAAGATTGGCCACGCCGTCGATCGAAATTGAATTATTCCCCGAAAATATATTCTCTCTTTGTCTCAGCACTTTTGCACCCGAAGCATTCAACACCGAAATGATCGCACTGCTGTTTGAAGAACTATTGTAATTGAGGAACAGGTGACGTTTCACCGGGTTAGGAAATATGGATACCACACTCGTGATTCCGGTTATCCGGACAGAAATGATTTTACTGAAATGCATAGAGCCGTCAAAATCCAACTGCCTGATCCGGTAGTAAAATATTTTGGAAGAAAGTGAAGAGACATTGTCAACTGTGGAATATGCCTTATTGCCGATACTTCCGCCGCCACTATTTATTACCTGAATACTTGAGAAATTAATCCCATCAGAACTGCGTTCTATTTCATAAGATTTGACAGTATTGTCATTCTCAACTGTCCATTTAAGATCAATCTTATCGGCAAGATTCACCGCAGCAAATCCTGTAAATCTAGTTGGCAGAACTACGTTTGAAACATACAATCCGGTGACTGCCACCATATCCAGTCCGCCTTTGTACCCGGTATTTAATGGATAGAAAGCAGAATTTGTGTAGTCGATGAGATCCAGCGGTGTAGCAGCTCCAGGAAGATCGCTGCTCAAAATTGAATAACCAAAAAACAACTGTCCCGGAGCGATACCAAGATCTGCCAGGGAAATAAAAACTCCACCTCTTGACTGGGTATTAGATCCTGCATCAGCAAGATTA
>JBBSPT010000318.1:0-3921 GCA_038258515.1 Chitinophagales bacterium
CTATTTTTTATTCATTCGTTTATAATTTTCGATCATCAACCGAATCATGAATTCTGACGTCATGCTGTTGACTTTTACTGCTTTCGCATCTCTACTTTTACTTGCTATTTATTTTCCCCCATCGTAAATCAGCCGATATTTTTACCGAGATTATAACTCCCGTTGACCAATTCATTTTAGCCGTCACCAAATCTTTCCTGAGTTCAATCTCCCTGATAAATTCCGCTACCCTGTCTTTATGGCCAGTTGGCCAGTTAGGCTGTTTCGCCATATCGTCGACGATATAAAAACCGCCAATTTTCAATAATTCCAGCGTCTCTTCGAAAATCTCATATTTCCCGGGGATAGCATCTGCGAATATCAGGTCAAATAATCCCTGGTCGTATTGCCGGATCCAATCATTTCCTTCAGCGCATACAAATTCTATTCTCTCATCTTTTAAATGCTCTTTTGCGACAGCCATCAAGGATTCGTTATTGTCAACTGTTATGAGCTTTGAATCTTTATCGAGCCCATCCGCCATCCACGCTGTTGCTAAACCTGTTCCGGTTCCCAGCTCAAGTATCCTGCTTGCGGGTTTTGAAGCGACGAGTGTTTTTAACAATGCTCCAATGTGCAGATCGGAAGCCATATTAAAATTTAGCTGTTTTCCCGCAGTGAGAATACTTCGATATTGGCGGGGAACATTAGTGAAATTATCGTCTCGCATGTTTGCTTATTATCCGGCTGATTCAAAAGTTTATTTCATTTATTTCAATCTTATTTCAGCAACGCTGCATCCCTGCGGCACCATCGGGAAAACATTATTTTCTTTTCCAACCATCACTTCTAACAGGTATGCACCTTCGTGACTCAGAAACTCATCTAAAGCGCCTTTCAATTCGTCTCTTTCAGAAACTCTTTTGGCATCAATATTATAGGCTTTGGCCAGTGTAACATAGTCAGGGCTTTTTATATCAGTAAACGAATAACGACGTTCATTAAACAGTTCCTGCCACTGCCTTACCATACCAAGATATTGGTTGTTAAGAATCAGAATTTTTACGTCTATGTTGTTCTGCATAATCGTTCCCAATTCCTGCAGCGTCATTTGAAAACCACCATCACCGATTACAGCGATCACAGTTCTGTCGGGTGCACCATATTTAGCTCCCATGGCAGCAGGCAACGCGAAGCCCATTGTACCAAGACCACCTGAAGTAATATTGCTTTTTGATTCAGTGAATTTTGCATAACGGCAAGTTACCATCTGGTGCTGTCCTACATCAGTGACTATCACTGCATGACCTTTAGTAATTTCGTTAATCAATTTGATTACCTCACCCATAGTCAGTATAGAAGTATCTGGGTTCAACTCTTGTTTGATACAAGTATCATATTCCGCCTGCGTGTGCTTCGCAAAATTCGCAAGCCATTCAGGATAAGTTTTTTCTTTGACGAGTTCTGTGAGCATCGGTAACGTCTCTTTACAATCTCCCCAAACCGCAACGGTTGTCTTTACATTCTTATCAATCTCTGAAGGATCAATATCCAAATGAATCACCTTCGCCTGTTTTGCATATTTGTCGAGACGACCTGTTACGCGATCATCGAACCGCATGCCTACAGCAATTAAAACATCACATTCGTTGGTTAATACATTGGGGCCGTAATTCCCATGCATGCCGAGCATTCCCACATTCAGCGGATGGTCACTTTCCAGCGCACTCAATCCAAGTATAGTCCATGCAGCAGGTATTCCTGATTTTTCAATAAAAGCCTTAAACTCCTTTTCGGCATTGCCAAGAATAATGCCCTGTCCAAAAATTACGAAAGGTTTTTTTGCTTCATTGATAAGCTTTGCAGCTTCTTCAACATATTCATTTCTTACGATTGGCTTAGGCCTGTAGCTTCTTATATGATTGCATTTTTTATACCCTTCAAAATCGAACAGTTGCAACTGAGCATTTTTTGTAATATCGATCAGGACAGGACCCGGGCGTCCACTCTTCGCGATATAGAAGGCCTTGGCCATCACATTGGGAATTTCTGTTGCATCGGTAACCTGGTAATTCCATTTTGTGACAGGAGTTGTTATGTTAATTACATCAGTTTCCTGGAAGGCGTCAGTGCCCAGTAAATGCGCAAATACTTGTCCGGTTATGCAAACAAGTGGAGTGCTATCAATCATTGCATCCGCCAAACCTGTCACCAGGTTTGTTGCTCCGGGGCCGCTAGTTGCAAACACAACTCCAACTTTGCCGGAAGTTCGTGCATATCCCTGGGCTGCATGTATTGAGCCCTGCTCGTGCCGGACGAGAATATGATTGAGCCTGTCAGAGTATCCATATAATACATCATAGATCGGCATGATTGCGCCACCCGGATAGCCAAAGATGACTTCCGTTTTTTCTGCAATTAAAATTTTCAACAATGCTTCGCTGCCAGTTATATCAGCTACTGGCTGTGTCTCTGAAGCTTTTTCTTTTGTTAATTCAAGCGTATTCATAATAAAACTTTTTATGTTTTTAAAACTTCGGTTCTTACCAAATCAACCATTTACGCACTCTGGCGCTGAAATTATTCGCCATGATCAGCCGAACTTTCTTAAGCGACTCAATCTATCTTAACATTGTCAGCTCAAATAGTTTAATCTTTCAATTCTACAAGATATTTCAGCGGTGACAGTTTATCATTTATTAAACCCAATTCTTTCTCTCTGTCCCCATTTTCTTTCAGCAGCTTTCTCATCCAGCAGGTTCTCCACTGCATCATATATTTGGTTCAACTGTATATCATGTTCTCCCAGTCTTTCTTTAATTTCTTTTAACTGTTCTCTGAAATTAATTTCTTTCAAAAATATTTTTCTCACTTCTACAAAAGCCCGCATAATAGCTATATTCATATTAATGGCCTTATCGCTATTTAAAACTCCGCTTAACATGGCAACACCTTGTTCTGTAAAGGCGTAGGGAAGATAGCGTGTGCCACCTCTTTTTGAGGTTTCATTTTGCAACCTCAAAGGATATTGCTGTCTTTGTAAGGTTTCAATTTGAAACCTCAAATCATCCCATTCTTCTTTCATAAGCTGAAACATAAAGTCTTTAGGAAATCTTTTAATATTTCGCTTGACAGCAAGATTTAATGATTTAGTTTCTGTTTCATATAAGTCAGCTAAATCTCTATCCAGCATTACCCTTTCACCCCTGATTTCATAAATCCTATTTTGTATGTCTCTTATTATTTGCATAATTTTCTTTGACCATCACCTAATCTTCATCGGTCACACAACCTTCACTTGCATCCTTTACGCATCTTGCATATTTAAACAACACTCCTTTGGTAGCTTTTAAGGGAGGTTGTTGCCACCCAGCCTTCCTCCTTTCAATTTCCTCAGTCGAAACTTTAAGATTAAGCGTATTTTTCACAGCGTCAATTTCAATGATATCATTGTCCTGAACAAATGCGAGCAAACCACCTTCAAAAGCTTCCGGTGTGATGTGTCCGACAACAAATCCATGAGTGCCACCACTAAATCTCCCATCTGTAATTAAAGCCACTGACTTCCCAAGACCGGCACCAATGATAGCTCCCGTCGGTTTCAACATTTCGGGCATACCGGGTGCTCCCTTCGGACCAATACTTCTGATTACGACCACATCACCCGCGTGAACTTTTCCGCTTTGTATTCCTTCTATCAAATGCTTCTCACCTTCAAATACCCGCGCAGTTCCTTCAAATCTTTCACCTTCTTTGCCGCTGATCTTCGCGACACTTCCACCCTCTGCGAGATTGCCATAAAGTATTTGTAAATGACCTGTTCTCTTAATCGGATGTTCCAATGAATGAATGATATCCTGCTCTTCAAAATCCAAATCGGGTGCATCCTTCGCGTTTTCTGCGACTGTTTTACCGGTTACCGTTATGCAGTCTCCGTGAAGC
>JBBSPT010000319.1:0-3920 GCA_038258515.1 Chitinophagales bacterium
AAAAATGCAGTTGACCCAAAAGAGATTTTATTTGTGGTGGACAGCATGACGGGGCAGGATGCTGTAAACACCGCTGCTGCGTTCAATCAGCGATTGAATTACTCCGGTGTTGTGCTTACGAAACTCGATGGCGACACCCGCGGAGGAGCTGCCATTTCTATAAAATATACAGTAAACAAGCCTATAAAATTTATAAGCAGTGGGGAAAAAATGGATACGCTGGATATATTTTATCCTGAGCGTATGGCCCAGCGCATACTGGGGATGGGCGACATCGTGACCCTGGTAGAAAAGGCCCAGGAACAATTCGATGAAGAGCAAGCTGCAAACCTGGAAAAGAAGATCAGGAAAAACCAATTTGATTTTGAAGATTTCAAGACCCAGCTTGCGCAGATCAGGAAAATGGGAAATCTCAAAGACCTTATGGGAATGATTCCGGGCGTTGGGAAGCAGATAAAAGATATCGACATAAATGATGACTCGTTCAAGGGAATAGAAGCGATCATCAATTCGATGACGCTGGAGGAAAGGCGAAATCCTGACATTATCAATCCCGGCCGCAAACAGCGAATTGCTTCCGGAAGCGGCAAAGACATCAGCGAGGTCAACCAGTTTATAAAACAATTTGACCAAATGAAAAACATGATGAAAATGATGAATAAAATGCCTCTTGGCCGGATGGCCGGATTGGCAAAAAAATAGAATTAAATTTTTTACGTTTACTCAAAAAGTAATTCCTTTGAAAAAGGTTGGGATTTCGAATGTCACAGGTAATTATTGATTTGTAATTTCAGTTTACACCTCTTATCTTCGCAATCCTTTCGAAACCAAATTTAATAACAACCCAAAAAAATTTCTATTTTTTATGGCTGTCAAAATGAGATTGCAACGCCATGGCTCTAAGAAAAGACCATTTTACTTTATAGTAGTTGCAGATGCCCGTAGTCCCCGTGATGGTAAATTCATCCAAAAGTTAGGCTCCTATAACCCGTTAACAGTTCCCGCAAGTATCCAGATCGATCGTCAGAAGGCGCTTGAGTGGTTGCACAAAGGTGCACAACCTACGGACACAGTTCGCAGAATTCTAAGCTTCAAAGGCGTCTTGTACCTGAAGCATCTGCTGCGCGGTGTTACGCTCGGTTTGTTTGACGAGGCAACTGCCATGGAGAAGTTTACAAAGTGGAGTTCCGAACATGAAACTCAATTTTCAAAACGCCAGGAATCACACAAAAAAAGCAAGACTTCAAGCCGTACGCCTGTTGCAAGGAGAACCGGTGGTAGCCCAGCTCCCAAACCTGCTGAAACTCCGGTGACTCAGGCTGAAGAGTCCCAGGTTACTGAGGATAACGCGAAGGCTGAGACGGCACAGGCAAGTGAAGGTGCTGATTCGGCAGAAGCAACAAAGAGTGAAGAATAATAATAATTATATTTAAAATAGCTTTAAAAAGCCGCCTCATTTTGGGGTGGCTTTTTTTTTAAATAATGATCATCGGAATGGCACTAAAATTGACTTTATCAGATTCAAAATAAATTGCAATAAAACATCAAAAATGAAAATTATAAAATTCGTTCTTGCTTCAATCCTGATGGTTTCGATTTCTGCTGTTTTCAATCCTGCAAGAAGTCAGGAAAAGCAGGAAGAAAAGATACAGGAAGCAACTATTGTTTTGCAGGATTTTAGTAAAATGAAGGAAAGTATTCCCGAAGAATTATTGGCGGTCACACAAGGGATAATCATCGTTCCAAAACTGATAAATGCCGGATTTGTCATAGCCGGGAAAAGAGGTAAAGGGATTGCCATGACGAAGCTTGATGATGGTTCCTGGAGCAATCCTGTGTTCGTTACAATCACCGGTGGCAGTGTAGGTTTCCAGGCCGGTGTGCAGTCTGTGGCCCTCGTACTTATTTTTAAACACAAAGAAACATTGCAGGCGATAGGGAAGGGAAGCTTTACCCTGGGTGGCGATGTTTCTGTAACAGCAGGCCCTGTGGGACGCAGTTCCTCTGCCAGCACCGATACGAAGCTTGAAGCGGAAGTATATTCCTATTCGAGAAGCAAAGGACTATTCGCAGGTATCAGCCTTGGAGGTTCAGTGATCGATATTGATGAAGACGCGAATAAAGATTTCTATGGGCAGGAAGAAAGTGCCGAAAACCTCTTCTCCAATTCCGACGCGGCGCATGGTAATGACCTAGCAAAATTGAAAGCCGAATTAAAGGCTATGTATAAATAAATCGGGCTCGGAGAATTTTCTAGTTTGTTCATCAATTATTGCAATAAGATCGTTTCACCTTCTCGCTCAACAGCATTCAAAGCGCCAACCTCTCTTGGTCCCGGCGGATAGTTCACCCCTCGTGGATGTTCGGATTCATTCAGAAGCGTACATGAACCACTCGTGAGCGCCGAACGACTGGTCTCCTGACCAACGGCAACAAAAAAAGTATCCGGGTTTGACCGGTTTTGTCTCCAATATTGCTGCCGCAAAATTATAATATCTGGAATGATACACCTTGCGATCGATGGCAATAATAAAATATCTTAGTCTATGATAAGAGGAAGCGAAGAGGTGTCAAACAATAGGAAAGTAGAATTTAATTAAGGCAAGCCACAATTTTTTAATCGGCTCCTGCAAAATTTTATAGTCAATGACAAAGAGAACGTTCATCTTACTTGGTTTCATCATTGCAAAATTTGTACTGCAATACATATTAGTAAGCCCCGAATACGAATTACAAAGAGATGAGTTTTTGCATCTTGACCAGGCCAATCACTTAGCATGGGGATACATCTCCGTGCCGCCTCTTACCTCCTGGATTTCTAAAGTTATTTTTTGGTTGGGCAATTCTGTATTTTGGATCAGGTTTTTTCCTGCATTATTCGGAGCACTCACAATGGTTGTAGTTTGGAAAGCCATCGAAGCGCTGAAAGGAAATTTATTTGCTCTTGTGTTGGGAGCCACTTGTGTACTGTTTTCTGCACTCCTACGATTGAATATTTTGTATCAGCCGAATTCGTTAGATGTTCTTTGCTGGACAGCATTTTACTTTGCCCTGATTAAATATACAGATACAGAAAAACCAAAATGGCTCTATATTGGCATGATTGTATTGGCTGTCGGTTTTTTGAATAAATATAATATTGTCTTCCTGGTCACCGGTTTGCTTCCAGCACTCCTACTAACCAGTCGCTCAGTTTTCAGCAATAAACATTTTTATTTTTCAGTTGCCTTATTCCTGTTACTGATTTTGCCAAACCTGGTATGGCAGTACAACAACAGTTTTCCCGTTTATTATCATATGAAGCTGTTAGCAAAAACTCAGTTGGTGAACGTAAACCGCTGCGGATTTTTAAAAGATCAGGCATTGTTTTTTATCGGTTCCCTGTTTGTAATCCTTGCCGCCCTGTACGCGTTATTACTTTACCCACCATTTAAAAAATACCAATTTTTTTTTTGGACCATGTGTTTTACGTTACTTATTTTTATCTATTTACGAGCGAAAAGCTATTATGCTATAGGATTATACCCCATATATCTTGCCTTTGGAGCAGTGTACCTGGAGAGCATTTCACAATCAGGATGGAAAAAATATTTACGACCAATTGTCGTCGTGTTGCCCATATTGTCGTTCATACCACTGTACCAGTTATTCTTTCCAAACAGGAGCCCCGGCTACATTGTAAAACATAACGTGAAATACAAAAAATATGGCCTGTTGCGCTGGGAGGATGGAAAGGACCATGCATTGCCGCAGGACTATGCCGACATGATAGGGTGGAAAGAAATGGCGTATAAAGTGAATAGTCTCTATAAAAAGCTTGCGCCTTTGGGTGAAACCTTGGTTTTATGTGATAACTACGGACAGGCAGGAGCTATCAATTATTATTCGAACGATCAAAATATCGCCGCCGTTTCGTTCAA
>JBBSPT010000320.1:0-3913 GCA_038258515.1 Chitinophagales bacterium
AATGACCATCCAGTTCCTTGCATACTTTAGTTTTGCTGAATTGGGCCGATGCATATGAGAATGTCTTTACCCCGTCATGCCCTTCGCTTCGCTCGCATTTCTCAACTGATTAAATCAAAATGAATAAACAATCAATCAAAATTATTTTTACTGTAATCTTTTTCAGCATCATATTTTTCTCTTCGAAAGCACAAGATCCTGAAAATAAAGCGCCGGCCACCGAGGTATGGAAACCAGAAGTGAGAGTGGTAGAGGCAGGACCCACAGATGCATCACCCAGTTCTGATGCCATCATTTTATTTGACGGTAATAACACAGCAGCCTGGGAGACGCAGGATGGAAATCCAATAAAGTGGAAAGTTGAAAATGGAACTATGACGATAACGGCTGGAGCAGGCAATATTGTAACCAAACAAAGTTTTGGCGACTGTCAGCTTCATATAGAATGGCGAACTCCGGCAGAGGTAAAGGGCGATGGACAAAACCGTGGAAATAGTGGCATACTGATTATGGGGAAATACGAATTGCAGGTGCTCGATTCTTATAATAATCCTACTTATTCCAATGGACAGGCTGGAAGCATGTATAAACAATTGATTCCCCTGGTAAATCCAAGTCGCAAACCCGGACTGTGGCAAACGTATGATGTGATATTTATGGCTCCGGTATTTAATAAAGACGGAAATGTAAATCATCCCGCAACTGTCACCGTTTTGTATAATGGCGCATTAGTACAAAATCATGCGGCGCTTTTCGGCTCCACAGAATATATTGGTATAGGTTCTTATCATGTTCACGGTAAAGAGCCATTGCTGCTGCAGAATCATGGGAACCCGGTAAGCTATCGGAATATCTGGATCAGGGAATTGTAATTTTTATATTAAATGAAAATTGATTGAGTGCAATATGTTTCATAATTATTTCTTTCTCCTTTTTAACCCAGGCTTTTTGAAAAACAAATTACTTAAATACGTCGCATTCGTCGAAGGCATCCGCCGGATTGTATCGCTTTGCATATTTCTTATTTTATTCTATCCGCTTTCCAACGCTGCTCAGGACGTTATTCCATTGTACAATGGAGAAATTCCAGGCGCCATTCAAGGTCCGGATGAAGAAACAGAAAACGAAGGAGTAGTCACTAAAGTAAGCAGACCAACCTTGACGATTTTTTTACCTGCCGGCGGAACTCCAGGAAAAAGCGCGGTGATCATTTGTCCGGGAGGGGGTTACGGAAGCCTCGTTATAGATAGGGAAGGATACAATGTTGCGAAAGCGTTTGCTGCCAAAGGAGTTGTAGCCTTTGTCCTGAAATACAGGCTCCCGGCCAAAAAAATTATGAAAGATATTTCTCTTGGTCCGCTACAGGATGCACAGGAGGCAATCAAAAAAGTACATCTTCTCGCTGGCAAATATGAGATAGACACCAACAAAATTGGAATAATGGGTTTTTCTGCAGGAGGGCATTTGGCTTCCACCGCAGGCACTCATTTTAAGGATGCCAATTTACGTCCTGCTTTTATCATCCTTGTTTATCCCGTGATCAGCTTTCAGCCAGGGCTTGTGCATGAAGGTTCCATGCACAATCTCCTGGGAGCCGGCCCAACAGAAGCTGCACGAAAATATTTTTCAAATGAACTTCAGGTTACAAAAAATACTCCGCCTGCATTCCTGGTTCACGCCGCGGATGACAGATGGGTGCCAGCGGGAAATAGTATTAAATTTTATGAAGCTTTAAGAAAAAATAAAGTTTCTGCAGAATTGCATATTTATTCAAAGGGAGATCATGGATTCGGAAATTATCCCCCCTTTGAAGAATGGTTTGGCAGGTGTACCGCCTGGATGCGCATCAATCATTGGCTTCCTGATTGAATTATATTTCGTTGCAAGTTGAGCAAATCTTTTTTTTAAGGATATGTATTCACCTAATCTTTTTGCAATTGACAACTGCCCGGAAGTTTTCGAAGAATTGGAAAATCATTATTTTTCCCATGTGTCAAACGGAAGATAATCAGCGCACAGAAACTCGGCAAGACCCCATGGCACCCACCAGTTTGCAGATAAATATTTTGTAATTTGAATCGACAATGATGTGAAGACGACAGGGCAATTCTTCCTGTGATGATTGCCTTAGGGGTGCAGCTAAAAATGGAAAACTAATGTCTTATATTTGGACAGAAACTAACAAAAGAGAAGAAAAATTTCGGCGACTTTTTCCCATCCGGCAGATTTCAAAATACATATTTATACCCATTGTCGATTTCATTATGAGAACTTACAAATAAACATATTGTATTATTATCCGCAGCTTATGGCAGCCACAAATTAATTAAACCATGAGGTTACTTGAAACTCAGATTACTCCGTTTACTAATAACTTTCTCCACGTTGAAGTGAGAGAACAAGCTTACTTCTATTCACCTCGTCACGGACAGCCATCTTTTCATTCGCACCCGGAATTCGAATTGAATTTTATACAGGAAGGTTTTGGAAAACGAATCATAGGAAATAATGTTTCGGACTATGGGCCTGGCGATATGGTTTTTACCGGCTCACATGTGCCTCACCTATGGCTGAGTGATCCCTCCTATTACAAGGAAGATCCAAAGATGATTTCCAGGTCCATCGTTGCCTTTATTCATCCAAAGTTGTTTGAGCCAATGCTCAACCACGTTGAAGAAATGGAATCTTTGAAGGAAATGGTTGATCAGTCAAAGAGAGGCATTCGCATTCATGGTGAAACGAAGGAAGAAATCGGCGAACGGCTTGTGTCTCTCACTTCCAAAAAAGGATTTGATAAAGTTGAAGGTTTGTTGAGAATCATGTACATGATATCTACCTCTCCGGAGAAGTCTTATATCCTCAACGATGATCCCGCGGTTGTGCCAAGCACACCCGACAGAATGAACGATGTCCTTGAGTTTATCAGGAAGAACCTGAACGAACAAATTACATTGGAACAAGTGGCAGATGTTGCATGCCTGACGGTTCCGTCATTCTGCAGGTTTTTCAAAAAACGCACAAGGATGACTTTCTTCCAGTATCTCACCAAACTGCGGATAGCACACGCCTGTAAACTCCTGATTGAAATGGATAAGTCCGTTTCTTACATTGCAAACATGTGTGGGTATAATTCTGATTCTCATTTTTGTAAAGTTTTCAAAGATCACGTAGGTAAAAGCCCTAATCAGTATAAATCCAGCGTGAACGCTGCTGTGTAATTGAAGTATTCTCGTTTAACCGGTTAGAAATATTTTATTATTACAGGCTAAACCAGAAGAATATAAGTTCCTGACATTATGAAGTTGTTTCAAACCCAGATTACTCCATTTATTAATAACTTCCTCCACGTTGAATTGAGAGAGCAGCCTTATTTCTATTCGCCACATCACGGTCAGCCATCTTTTCACTCACACATTGAATACGAATTGAATTTCATACTGGAAGGATTTGGAAAAAGGATCATTGGTAACAATGTATCGGATTGTGGGCCTGGTGATCTGGTTTTTATCGGATCACACGTTCCTCACGTCTGGCTGAGTGATCCTTCCTTTTACAGGGAAGATTCAAAGATAATTTCCAGGTCTATCATCTCCTATATACATCCTCAGGTCTTTGAACCAATGCTCAATCACCTGGAAGAAATGGAATGCTTAAAGGAAATGGTTGATCAATCAAAAAGAGGCATTTGTATTCATGGTGAAACAAAAGACGAAATCGGGGAACGGCTTGTGTCTCTCACTTCCAAAAAGGGATTTGATAAAGTAGAAGGATTGTTACGAATCATGTATATGATATCTACTTCGCCGGATAAATCCTATATCCTAAACGATGATGCTGCGGTTGTACCAAGCACACCCGACAGGATGAACGATGTACTTGAATTCATCAGGAATAAACTGAACGAACAAATTAC
>JBBSPT010000321.1:0-3904 GCA_038258515.1 Chitinophagales bacterium
ACTTCTGCCCTCGCCAATTTCTACTTCAGGAAGCCCCGCTGTTGCGGCATAGATAATGCTTTTCCTACGCCATGCTGTTTGAGGGGTTCCGTTGTTATCAAGACTAAGGCCGCCACCATCCATGGGGCAACCGTCCAATTTCCAGCTTCCTTTTCCTAATTTTTTTGCTTCGCCGAAATGAGCTCCTCCGTCTTTTGATTTTATTAAATAAAGATCCCTGTTACCACCCAGGTAATTTCTGAACATCACAAAAGTCATATTTCCTTTTATGGCTACTGAAGGACTGCAACATTCGCAGACGGTACCGGAAGGCGAAGTATAAATCATCACATTTTTTTTCCATGTTCTACCGCCATCCGTCGATCGTGCTCCGTAAACTTTCTGTCCTTTTGGTTCGCTTACTCCCAACCATACTGCGTAAGCATTTAATCCGTCAGCGGAAAGATCCATCAGACCTTCCTTTGCATTTTCATCCAAATCATTAATTCTCGTGCCTTTCGACCATTCATCTGCTTTATGTTTGATGAAGGAATATATATTTCCCTTTTTTGTCGATGCGGTTATAGCAAGACCGTTGGAAGCAGCGGCGATTTGCGGACCTCTCGTTGCTGTGGCAAAAAGACCAGGAACGACGGCAACCAATTCAGGCGAAGAAAAACTTTTTCCATCTTTTGTAAAGACATGCAGAATGCTATCTCCTTTTCCATATACAATATGAACGCTGCCATTTTTATCGCTTGTAGTTGATGGCATGTGGCCATGTGCAACCGTTATTTGATTAATCTCCCGGACCTGGGAAAACGCATCTGCACAAATCGCTAAAGAAAACATCGCCGGGAGAATACATTTGAAGAGCATTAGTGAACATTTATTTTATAGAAACAATTCATTTTAACCGAATATCTAACGAGTAAATAGATTCACACCGCAAAGAAAGCAAAGAAAATTGAGGAGTGCCACAAAAGAAATTTCATCTGGCGTAAAATATGTTGTTAAAAATAAAATTTCAAAATGGATCCTTTAAAAATGATAGCCATCATTTCTTTGTTACTCGGAGTTGCATGTGCATTGATTATAGCTGCTGACATTCTACTCGGGCATCGGCAAAAGATGATGGTGATGAATTTTGTATATCCGATCACCGGACTTTATGCCGGACCATTGGCGTTGCTTTTTTACTTCGCCATCGGTAGAAAATCTGGTCAGGAAAAACATGATGATGTGAACGAAGATGATAGTAAGAAACATGAGAAACCTTTTTGGCAAAGCGTGGCTGTGGGGGCCTTGCATTGCGGAAGCGGCTGTACGCTGGGAGATATTTGCGCGGAAACATTTCTATTATTTGTGCCCGTGACTATTTTTGGAAGCAGCCTTGCCGGTTCGTGGACAATCGACTACCTCTTTGCTTTTGCAATCGGAATTGTTTTTCAATACTACTCGATAAAGCCCATGAAGAACCTTTCGCCTAAAGATGGACTGATAGCGGCGTTAAAAGCCGACACGCTTTCTCTTACTTCATGGCAGACAGGAATGTATGGCTGGATGGCGGTAACTTTCCTTTTGATATTTAATCATAAACTTGATACGACGGATCCATTGTTTTGGTTCATGATGCAGATAGCAATGCTTGCTGGGTTCGTGACCGCTTTTCCTATAAACTGGTGGCTGATAAAAAAAGGTATAAAAGAAAGAATGTAGCAGCGAAACAATCAGCAAAGGTGTCTCATTTATTAATTGTCGTATTTTAGATTATAATTTTTATGAGTAAAACTGACTGCTGCTGCAATACATTCTTGCTCTTATTGTTACTGCTGTTTTGCAAAACTGTGAGTTCCCAGGAATCGGCTTTGGCTTCTTCGGCCTCTTACGATAAAGCAATAGAACTCTTTAAAGTGGGTGTGGCGGCAAATTCCCTATTATATATCGGAAAAGAATATCCGCCCTACAGAGGTGGCATCCAGGGTACACCATTTTTTGTTTCCTCTGAAGCACAAAGTACAGACCTGTTTTACGACGGCAATTTATATTTGAACGTTCCGGCATTCTACGATCTGGTTCGACAGCAAATCGTAATTAATCGTTTTGATGATAACTCGAGGATTCGATTATTAAATGAGAAGATCGATTATTTTATCATTTCGGGCCATAGAGTTGAAAACCTGTTCTTGACTGAAGTCGAAGGAGCCGTATCCGACAGGATATTTTATGAAGTTTTACTTTCCGGAAAAACATCGGTCCTGGTGAGACGGATAAAGAAAATAGAAATGACCCTTGATCCCCAGGATCCCCCGAAATTCACAGAACGTGATGAATTATTCGTACGAACGTCTGACAAGCTTGTACCCATCAGCAGATCTGCTTCCGTTTTGACGGTTTTAGGTGACCGGAAAGATTTGGTAAAAACCTTTATCCGGAAAAATAAATTGAAATTTAAAAAAGATGTGGAAAACGATTTGATAAAGACAGTAGCTTACTATAACTCTTTAACAGATCGTGAATGAAGACCATCAGCTTTTACTTTCTCAACTTTCTTTTCTGTGTGTTGATCGTATCAAAGGCTGCTGCCCAGGAGAAGAGCCTGAATGGTGACTTCGAAAATACTCCGTTCCCAACTTTTGTTGAGCATATTGAAAATAAAACCGGAGTTCATTTTTACTATAATCCGGAAGAAATGGATTCGTTCTTGATAACAACGAAGTTGGTGAATCAATCCGTTGCTTCTGCATTGAGCCAGGTATTCCGGGATACCAGGTTTCATTACTCCATAGATAGTTACAATCACGTTTTTGTGTCAGCCAAAGGCAGTATTGTCACCACGCTGCCTGCTGATTTTTTTATTCCTGGAAATGCGCCGGAAAAAATGGAGTCTGATGATTCGGTAATCGCTGATGCAGGCAATGAGATAGCGAAGCCTGGATTTATAGAAAACAAATTGTTCGAAATTGGATCCCGATCGGCTACCCGGAAAAGCAGTGCGGTGCTGACGGGATTTATAAAAGATGCAAAGAATGGGGAAGCGATACCGGGCGTGTCACTTTACATCGATAGCTCATTTACGGGAGTTGTGACCGATCAATTTGGTTATTATTCTCTTACGGTTTCTCCGGGCAACCATTTACTTGAAGTGACAAGCCTGGGCATGAAAGAAACCAGGCGAAATCTGCAGGTTGTTAGCGATGGAAAATTGAACATTGAAATGCGGGACGATATCCCCACACTGAAAAATGTGGTAGTTACTTCCGAACGCAGGTCTAATACAAGAAGCACCCAAATGGGTATTGATCGTCTTTCGGTAAGAGCGATTAAAGAAGTGCCGGTTGTATTTGGAGAGGCAGATATTCTTAGAGTTGTTCTTACACTGCCGGGCGTAACGTCGGTGGGAGAGGCGAGCACGGGATTTAATGTGAGAGGCGGATCGGCAGATCAGAACCTGATTCTTTTCGATGATGCCACGATTTACAATCCTTCTCATTTATTTGGCTTTTTTTCTGCCTTCAATCCTGATGTGGTAAAAGGCGTTGAGCTTTACAAAAGTGTAGTGCCCGTAAAATACGGGGGCCGGCTTTCATCAGTGTTGGATGTTGCGACTAAAGATGGCAACGATAAAAAGATTTCAGGCAACGGAGGTATCGGGATGCTTACAAGCAAGCTTACAATTGAAGGGCCGCTGAAAAAAGACAAATCATCTTTCATTCTCGGGGGTAGAACGACCTATTCCAACTGGTTGCTCACAACAATACCAAAGTCAGAATATTCTAACAGCAAAGCATCGTTCTACGATCTCAACCTGCACATAAGTCACACCGTCAATTCTAAAAATAATCTTTACTTCACCGGCTACCTGAGTCATGACGATTTTCGTTTCAACAAGGACACGGCTTATAAATATGGAAATAAAAATATA
>JBBSPT010000322.1:0-3899 GCA_038258515.1 Chitinophagales bacterium
ATATTTTGCTTCCATTTCTTTCATGGAATTTGATGCCCAATTCTCTAATGCCAGCTTCTGTTGGTCGTTTAAAACGGCATCGCGATGCATTAGTGTGTAAGAGGTAATGGGCATTTCATCTTCTTTTACTTCCTCACCGATCTCCTTAAATTTTTTATAACGCCGAAAGGTGGCATATGTAGCAAACTCCGAAAAATTCAATTCCCGTTTGCCTTCTACAATGTGATCTTCGAGTAGCCAGGCGAAGGGTTGAATATTTGAATACCATGGATAATGTGTGGTGTTAGTATGACAGTCATTGCAGGAAACTTTTAGAATTTGCTGTACATCCTGGGGAACTTCCTGGATTGATGTAAGTTGATTTGATGCGATTTCCACGCCTGTATTTTTTGTCGGTCTGATGAATTGGATTGCCACCAAGGCAATTAACAGGAAAATCATCAACGGTTTTAATATTTTTTTCACTTGTTTAAATTTTGTATCAAGATACGAAATTGAAGACCGTCATGCAAACTATCCTCTGATACTTTTTAGTTAAAACAAGCTTATATAAACGAAAGGTCCGTTGAGAAGAAACAGAGTTATTTGATTAGTTTTTTTTGTATGTTCTCTTCTGTAGTTTGGCGCGTGGCTGGAGAGCAATAAAGTTTATTTAACGCCATTCTTATCATCCCACCATCCTTTCATCTTTCTTATGTATAATATTTGCCCTGTGTGGTAGGCGTTATGGGTACCAATGTGGGCGATGTTTGAATACCATTTTTGTAATTTATTTTCATCAGCCTTTTCTACTGCTGTATCCCAGGCAGTCAATACACTGTCCAGTCTTTGCACAGTTGCAGCCCAGGTCTTTTCTGTGGCTGGCGTAAACGTTTCTTTGTTATCTCCGTTAAAAGCGGCTGGGGGCCTGCCTTCAAACTTATCAAGCAATTGCAGGTTCCAGAAGATAAGGTGTGTAGTGAGCTGTGCTATTGAATGATTGTCTGATTCGTCTTTCCAGTTGGCCTGCTGTGGAGTAAGTCCGGCAATGGCGATGGATGGCGGAACGAACCAGTCCTTTACATTATGTGTTGTCCTGAGTTGCTCAAGCAGGATGGACTTCAGCGTTTGAGTATTTTCTTTTTGTGCATTGGAACTATAAAACATGCACACCATGAAAATGCATACTATGTATTTCATAAACAGAATTTTAATAAGGATGAAACTCAATTTAATTAAAGTCGCAGTCACGTCAATTTTAGAAGTATTTATTTTCTACAAGCGGTAAATAACACAGACAAAAGGAGTTTACAATTTCGAATGGCCGCGAATTAAAAAGAGATTTTTGTGTTATTCATCTGAGTTACATCTTTGCACGTTTATGAAAAGTAGTGAAGCGAAAAATCCGCCATTGATCACTGTGATAATTGCATTTGCCATCATTTACATTGTATGGGGTTCCACCTATTTTTTTATACAATTATCAGAGAAAGATTTCCCTCCTTTTCTTTTGGGCGCAATCCGGTTTCTTGCATCTGGAATTATTTTGATGGCCTGGTGTGCTTTCAAAAAATATAAACTCGTTCAGAAAACCCAAATGAAGACTTCATTTATTGTTGGCAATCTTTTATTATTTCTCGGCAATGGTTCTGTCATCTGGGCTGAAACGACGCTCCCGAGTTCTTTTGTAGCCGTGCTGGTTTCCGCAGCGCCCCTATGGTTTGTACTCTTCGATGGTCGCAACCGGCAAGCTAATTTTGCGAATAAACATGTGATCATTGGTATCATAACAGGGTTTGCAGGAGTGATTCTACTATTCGGGGAAAAAATATTTCCGCATTTTGGACATGAAGGGGGTAGTCTCCGGTTAATTCCATTGTTAGTTATTGTAGTTGGAAATATTAGCTGGAGCGTTGGTTCATTATATTCAAAATACAATGCTTCCGGCAACACAATGGTTGGCGCTTCGTGGCAAATGATTTTTGCGGCACTCACATTCATCCTGGTTGCTTTGTTTTCCGGCGAGATGAAACATTTTAATTTCCGGGGGGTACATTTGAGTTCCTGGCTTTCTGTTATTTATTTAATTACTATGGGGTCGCTTGCGGGCTACAGTGCCTACATCTGGCTATTGGAAGTGAGACCCGCGACGCAGGTAAGCACCAACGCTTACGTGAATCCGGTAGTGGCTGTATTGCTTGGTTTCTTTTTTGCTGGCGAATTAATCAGTGGATTGCAAATCGGTGCACTGGCGGTGATTTTGCTAAGTGTTTTTATCATTAATTTTGAAAAATATAAAACGGTGAGGAGCCGTAAGAGTTTACGAAAGATGGGAAAAGTGGAAGATGCTCTTTAGTGTCATTATTTTTCTTAGCACCATGTTTGCAGCTTTTATCCAACTGAAGTATGGACAGTAACAACGACAAAAAAATAAATACAACTGGTCGAATTGCCGATCACCTCGCTAACGAGCGAACATTCCTCGCATGGATCAGAACAGCGATAGCCTTGATGGGCTTTGGTTTTGTTATCGTGAAATTTGCATTGTTCATCCGCGAACTATCAACTGTGTTGGGAGAAAAATTACCAAATCCCGGAAAAGGATATTCTGCAATTATCGGAGTGGTGATGGTGGCGCTCGGAGCAATCATGGCCGCGCTCGCCTACGTTCGTTACATGAACATCGAAAGACGTCTCCGCAACAATGAATATTTTACATCCCGGTGGCTGCTTGCTTTGCTCACTTTAAGTATTGTTGTCGGCAGTATCTTGCTCGTGCTGTACTTATTGCCCAATATCAAATAAATGCCGGCAAACTTTCAGCTAATCATCCGACGTGTTTTTCATCATCATCAGCAATGCATAAGCGCCGTGCAAGACAAAACTTCCGGATAGAAAATCCTCACCTGACGGCGAAGTAATTTCAATAAACCCATCATGGCTGATACCCGTCTGCACTTCGACCATTTCAAATTGATTTGGAGTTTGCATCGTGTACAAATATTCTTTATTCTCAAACCGCACGACTGCATCTGATGGCATCACATGCGACATCAGGTTTTTTACTTCAACCTCAGCATTCATGTAAGTTCCGGGAATCAGCGAAGTATGATACGCTTCAAAATGGCAATGTACTTCGGTGTTTCGATCCTGCGTCAACTGTTTGCCAATCAATAAAATTTCGCATTTATATTTCTTACCGGTATCATTGTTTGTGAAGGCAATCAACGGCTGACCAATGTAAAGTTTGTCGAGATCTTTCTCAAAAACGGAAAGAGCGAGGTGTATATCATCCGGGTTGATCAGCTCAAAAAGCACTTCAGTAGGTGCAACATACTTCCCAATGTTTACATTCACTTTTGAAACATAGCCATCTATCGGCGAATGAACAGCAACGCTTCCCTGTATGGCAGAGTCGCTGATATTTTTCACATTTATTCCTGCAAGTTTTAATTTTTCAGCAAGCGATGTAATTAGGATGTGCTGGCTTCTGAAGTCAGATTCTGATTGTTGCAACAATTTGTCACTACTTGCCTGCGTGGGATTTAATTCCTTTTGCCGCTGAAATTCTTTTTTTAAATAATCCATTTTTGCTTTTGCAGTCAGGTAATCCTGCTGTAGCTGAATGTATTGCTGGTCCTGTATCACAGCGATCGATTGTCCTTTAACAACGTGCATCCCCGGTAATAGAATTGTGGATTTTAAATAGCCTCCGAGAGGTACACTTACTGACACCATGTTCTGCGGAGGCACGTCTATCACACCATTTAATCTCAAGATTGATGACATCTTCCGTACTTCCATTTTACCGGTAACAATTTTTGCATTCTTCATTTGTACATCAGTTAGCGTTACGGCATTTTCATTTACCGGAGCCTTGTCTTCGTCTGCAGGTTGTTGTTTTCCTTTGCAGGCGCTAA
>JBBSPT010000323.1:0-3897 GCA_038258515.1 Chitinophagales bacterium
ACTCACTCTTCCGTCCTGCCCCGTGCCTTCAATGTTCTCTAATTCACTTAATGAAATTCCTTCGCCCGAGGCAATGTTCAACACGAGCGGAGAATAGAATCTCACGCCGGTGTTCCCTGGAGCGGAGGACTTCTTTTCCGAAGGTTGATATGGCACTTCCTCAATCAGGCTTGCTTCTTCATAGGGCTCATTTCGATGAGAAGAGATTTGCTCCTGCGTCTTAGGAGGGCCGGCGTTTTCAGTGTCGTTTCCTTCAGTTTTTATCCGGGCTATTGTTTCACCGACAGGTACCACATCATTTTCTTCAAAAAGAATTTCGGAAATGATTCCATCGGCTGTGGAGGGAACTTCACTATCAACTTTGTCGGTAGCGATCTCCAGAATAGTCTCGTCCTGCTCTACTTTATCCCCCGGTTTCTTGAGCCACTTTAGAATCGTGGCTTCCATAATACTTTCACCTAACTTTGGCATTACTAATTCAACCACACTCATAAGATTTTTTTAAATCCTGAAATCAGGATCTCTCAAAATTAAGTAAATTCAATAAGTTAATGGGAAAACCGGACTCGGGAAGCCGACTGATACTTTCAGCATTAGATTTCCCGGAACAATTTGAATTGATTGTGCGAACAATTACTCAATGATTTTGTAATTGAAAAAAATTAAAATCAACTTATGGACGAGAAAGCAAAAAAAAGCGAAAAAGAAAATGAAAAGGGTTTAGAGAAATTGGAGAAATCCAATCCCGGTACAACACATTCAACAGATCCGCAGGAAAATATGGAAGGGCCCATCTCTTCACTAATGCACGGCATTGGAGAATCCTTTGATGATGAGGATGCGGAAAAGAAAAAAAAAGATGGTGAAGGTTTTTAAAGTGGCTTTTATGGGTTAGGTGGCTTTGTATAAAAGCTCATAATATTCGTTAACCATCCTGTTACTGTCAAACTGGAATTGCACATCACGCATGCCGTTTTTCATGATTTGTCTCCATGTGTCAAAATCATTATAGTAAATAGGCAATATTTCGTTTTCCAGGATTTCATAGAGCTGGTTCATGTCATAGTTATCCTGCTCTTCCACGTGCATGTTCATGTAATCAACGGGTGGAACCACGAAACCATTATTACCATTATTTATAAACTCACAGATCCATCCGTCATTGGTGCTTAAGTTTACTGCGCCATTCATAGCAGCGGTCATACCGCTCGTACCACTCGCTTCTCTCGGCACTCTTGGATTATTAAGCCACACATCGGCTGCCTGTTTCAGATGCCTGCTTAGGGTTAATTCATAACCTGTGCAAACAGCAACGTTCTTGTACTGCTTGCTCAAATGTACAAGATGATTGAAGTCACTTATCGCAGGGAAGTCAAGTGGATAAGGCTTCCCGGCCCAAATAAACTGAACGGGATACTTGGTATTGTTCAACAATGCTTCAAACCGATTATGATCTCTTGTCAGCAATTCAGCTCTTTTGTAACCGGCAAATCTTCTTGCCCAAACTATCGTAAGGACTTTTGGATCCATCAGTTTCCCGGTTTGATCAGCCACAATCTCCAGGGCAGCTTTTTTAATATTTATTTTTCTCGTATCAAATGCAACGTCATTGGATTCTTCCTTTGTCTTGTATAATTCTTTATCAGCCCAATACTGCCAGTTTTGTGCATTGGTTATTGACTTGATCTCGCAAATACCATCATACTTTCCCCACATTTGACGACTCACTTCACCATGCAATTGAGATACTCCATTCGCAATCCTTGCAAATCTCAGCGCAGCGAGTGAATGATTAAAAAGATCGTCGGTCATGCCCGTAAGTTCCCGAACTTTATCCAGCGGAACCCCGGCGAAATAGCTCATTTTTTCGCAGAGAAAAATATCATGCTTTTCGTTGCCTGCTTCTTCAGGAGTGTGCGTAGTGAATACGAGGCGCTTCTTTACTTCGTCTTTGTTGCCATATTTTTGGTACAGATAAAAAACGGAACTGACCGCATGGGCTTCGTTTAAATGATAAACTTCAGGATTGAAATTTATTTCGTCCATCAACTTAGCTCCGCCAATTCCAAGCAAAATAAACTGGGCCATTTTGGTGGCCGCATTTCCATCATACAGTCGATTACAGATTGTGCGGGAAACAAAATCATTTTCGTAAAGATCTGTAGTAAGCAGAAAAAGAGGTGCAGTATTAAAAGTCTTTGGATTGAGGTAAAGAGCCTTTACCCACACAGGATGATCATGTATATTTATCTGGAACATGATCCCGGTATCTTCGAGGAAGTTGTAAATTTTTTCGATCCAGGCTACCTTCAGTGTCTGATCGCCATTTCGTTGCTGGTCATAATATCCCTCCTTCCAGTAGATACCAATTCCAATTAAATTTTGTCGTAACTCGTAAGCGCTTCTAAGATGAGAACCAGATAAAAATCCCAACCCACCACTATAAATTTTTAAAGGCTGATGAATTGCAAACTCCATCGAAAAATAAGCGACCCGTTTTGAATATTGAGGATTAATTTCATAGGGAACACTGTAGTTTTTAAAGCTCATAATAAATTCTATCCTGATTTATTGAGGGCGCAAGATAAAATGAATTGTTTAGAAGTGTAGAATTTACACGGATTTTCTTCAATTCGCGAGATCACAAAGTTTAAAAAAGCCTTTAGTCAATAAAAAATCAGAGAAGGTATTGAGTTTCAAAGAACTGTCGCTTTACGGAGGAATAAGCAACAAAATCAAACCGGCAAAAAGGCCGGGGCATCAATTTTACAATAAAAGGTTTGTGACAATGCGAAATTGATGTATAAAAACAGGAATATCGTACCTGGTAAAAAGTTCGATTCTATTGAATCAATGATGCAAACTAATTTTTTACCATTTCGCTTTCCTTCAACTTTCCTATTTCAGCAGAAATTTTACTGTTCCATTTCTCCTGCATTCCCTCGTTAATACTATGCATGGTTTCCCGGTCGTACTGTTTTTGCATCGCGGCATTTTCATTGTGTTCTTTTTCAAAAATTGAGACGAGAAGTGTTTTCAAATTGTCCTTTGTAAAATGCGCACTTGAAACTGCCTGCAAAAATTTTTCAGCTCCAATTCTTGTAATATCGAAATGCAGTTGTTCATGCTGCAGGTGGTAGGCGGAATTTATTTCAGGCTTTTTCCAGGACTCATGCCTGGTAAAAAAAGTGTACACCACGATGTTCAGATCAATGTTTGTACCATTATAATTCATTTCGGAATCAAAGGCAAATCCTGAAGATGTTACAGCTCCCCCGGCGCTATTCATGTCAGGTTTTCCCTGGAAATCATGCCAGCTTAAGTTCCTGTTGAAATCAAAATAGATAGTGTCGCTGCTGACAGGAGCAATCCTGTTTTGCAGAGATGCGTGCACAATCACCTTTTGCGAAAAACTAAAGTGGGATAAACCAGACAAGAAAAGAGCAAACAATAAAGGTGATTTCATTTTCACTTTTGTATGAACTACAAAAATGCCATTTGAAAATTATATAAAAAGTTAATCCTTTAAGTAATACCCGCACCGACGGAGAGGCAGGACTATTTTTTTACCAATGAGTCAACACTCGTAGAGATAGCTTGCATGGACTGCTGCCTCATACATTTAAAATGACCGAGCGGGCATTTATCAAAGCCTATTTTACTGCATGGCCGGCACCAAAGTTTATTCACCTGGAATAATTCGTAAATAGTATGGTATGGATACATGCCAAAGGATGGCACAGTGTTGCCCCAAACCGAGAGAATCTTTTTTTCAAATGCGGCTGCAATGTGCATCAAACCTGTATCATGGCTAATGACAACCGTGGATCTCCTGAGTAAATCGGCAGATTCGTTCAATGAAAATTTCCCACAGGCGTTGTAAATTTTAATAGGATC
>JBBSPT010000324.1:0-3895 GCA_038258515.1 Chitinophagales bacterium
AAACCAGTTGAATATCGAAATATCAGAAGAGATATCAGAAGGAGTTTATGCAAATCTTGCCATTATCACCCATAGTCATGCTGAGTTTGTAATTGATTTTGTAAATGTTATGCCTGGCACACCCAAGAGCAAAGTAAAAGCGAGGATGATCCTTACTCCGACTCATGCGAAACGGTTTATGAAGGCAATGATAGATAATGTAAAAAAATTTGAAACGGCAAATGGAACTATCCAGGATATTGAAGCAGTCGAGCTTCCGTTGAACTTTGGGGGACCTACTGCTCAGGCTTAGTTTGACATATTTGCTTGCATTTTTTTTAAAGCAAACCTTCATCAGCGAAACTAAAATAGCCTTCATCACTCACGATTAGATGGTCGATCACGTTTATTTCCAGGTACTTTCCCGCTTCCTTTAATTTTGAAGTGAGTTCTTCGTCTACCTTGCTTGGCTTCAGGCTGCCGGAGGGATGATTATGGCAGAGCACAATGGAAGTCGCTCCTGCGTCAAGCGCCTTTTTGAAAAGTATCCTTGGATCTACGACCGTACTAGTCATGCCACCTTTACTGAGGATTTCGAAATGATTTATTTTATTGGATTTATTTAAAAAGACAACAGCAAACACTTCGTAGCTATAATCCTTCAAAGTTGCTTTCAAATAAGCCGCGAGTTCATTGCTCGAGCGGATGTAGGTTTTATTTATTGGCGAAATAGATTGACTCCGTCGCCCGAGTTCAAGTGCTGCAGCCAGGGTAATTGCTTTGGCCTCTCCAATTCCCTTAATGCTCATCAGGTCTGCCAGGGAAAGCTTTCCTAATTTGTCGAGGCTATTATTTCCAAGTAACAAAACTTCCCTCGCGAGATCTACAGCGCTGCTATTTTTATTTCCGGTATTAATTAATATTGCAAGCAGCTCGGAGTCGCTCAAACTTTCTCTTCCTTTTGCGAGAAGTTTTTCCCGCGGCCTGTCATCTACAGCCCAATTTTTTATAGAGGTGGAAGACTTGTTAGAATTTTCCATGTTTTTTGAAGTATTTCAAGCAATATAAATTATAAATTCGCCCCACGCTAATTCGCTTTATTAAAAAGTCGCTCGATGCATCCTAATGTAAAAATATTCTCCGGAACAGGTTCTCAATACCTGGCCAGGCAAATCGCATTACGCTTTGGAGAACCTCTCGGAAAAATCAACATCAATAAGTTCAGCGATGGTGAAATTGGGGTTGATTATGCTGAAAGTATAAGGGGGCAATTTGTTTTCCTGGTACAGAGCACTTTCGCTCCGACTGACAATTTAATGGAGCTTTTGTTAATGATTGATGCGGCCAAGCGTGCGTCTGCATATAAAGTGATTGCGGTAATTCCATATTTCGGATATGCCAGGCAGGATAGAAAAGATAAGCCAAGAGTTGCAATTGGTTCAAAATTGGTAGCAAATATGCTTACTGCAGCCGGGGCTGACAGGGTGATCACGATGGATCTCCATGCTCCCCAGATCCAGGGATATTTTGATATACCTGTCGACCATCTTGACTCGTCAGCGATCTTTATTCCTTTTATTGAAGATCTTAATCTCGAAAATCTCACATTCGCTGCGCCTGATGTTGGCAGCGCGAACCGAATCAGGGAAATCGCAAGCTACTTTGAAGTTGAAATGGTGATTTGCGATAAGCATAGAAAACGGGCCAACGAGATATTTAGTATGGTTGTGATTGGCGATGTTACAGGTAAAGACATCGTATTGATGGACGATATCTGCGATACCGGTGGTACTCTTGCAAAAAGTGCAGGATTACTGAAAGAGAAAGGAGCTCGCAGTGTTCACGCATTTTGCACCCATCCTGTGCTCAGCGGGAAAGCGTATGAAAATATTGAAAACAGCGTGCTCGAGGAACTAGTTGTGTGCGACACGATTCCTCTAAAGAAAACGCTGGATAAACTTAAGATTGTCTCCGTGGCTGATTTGTTTGCAGTCGCAATCCGAAATGCCTATGAGAACAAGAGTATAAACAGTCTTTTTCTAAAGAGTAAAATTTTAAGAAGGAACCAGACCAAAGCTCAATAGTCCTGTCATTTGTGGCTATTACCTGTCTTTCAGGTTCATGCTTTCAGCGTTTTACGTCCGGAATTTCGATTTAGATTTCCTACCTTTGCGCCTCAAAAATTTTTAAAATGAAATCAATTACAATCGAAGGACAAATCAGGACCGACTTTGGCAAATCAGCCACCCGCCAACTTCGCTCTGAGGAAAAAGTGCCAGGTGTAATTTACGGAGGTGCGCAAGAGATTAATTTTTCTGCTCCGGCAACTGCTTTTAAAAGCATTGTTTACACTTCAGAATTTATGCTGGCAGAAGTAACCGTGGACGGCAAAACCTATAAGTGCGTCTTAAAAGACTTACAATTTGATAAGGTTACGGATGCGCTGATCCATTTGGATTTTCTTGAACTGGTTGGTGAAAAAAAGGTGACTGTCTCCATACCGCTGAAGTTTACAGGTGTTCCCGCAGGCGTAAAGGAAGGTGGTAAATTAGCAGTAAAAATGAAGTCTTTAAAGATTAAAGCGCTCCCTCAACATTTATTGGAACATATTGAGATGGATCTTTCTGATCTCGCGTTGAATGAAAACGTGAGAGTTCAGGACGTTAAAGTTGAAAACATGGAAATTCTCAATTCGCCGCGTATACCGGTTGCGTCTGTGACAATGACCCGGCAGCTCAAGCAGGAAGAAGCAACTGTTGCCAAAACCGCTCCGGCAGCGGAACCTAAGACAGTTGCTGCAGCAAAGCCGGAAGCAGCAGCCAAGAAATAAATTTATCTATTTTAAAATGCTCTCTTACACGAGGGCATTTTCATTTGCAGCCGATGCGCTCGTTTAGGCAACTCCAAAGTTTACGTACATTTGCCGACTTTGAGAGGACTCGCTCTGCAATAATCTTTTTTTATGGGAATGGATAGGAACACGGTTGTCGGATTTATTCTTTTAGCACTTTTGTTTATTGGATATTTTTACTATACCCAGCAGGGCCAGTTAGCCGCGGAGAAACAAAGGCAACATCAGGCCGACTCATTAAGCCGGTTAAAACCACCTATTGATACCTCGGCAAATTCTGCGTCGATTCCGGACACCTTAATTACGAAATCAATTTCTTCTACATCAGACATCATGCAGGACTCCACTGTACGGGAGGAAGAAATGACGGTTGAAAACAAAGTCCTGAGAATTACTTTTAGTAACAAAGGCGGACAACCTAAGATAGTTCAGTTGAAGAACTTCCAGGCTTTTGATAAAAAGCCGTTGATCCTGCAGGATGGCAAATTTAATAATATCTCTTATGCAATAAAGATTGGAGAGAATCAAACTGCTCAAACAGGTGACTTATTATTTACGCCGTCTCCTGTTCAAACAGCGGGAGATGGTAAGCAGGTGGTGACGTACACCCTTCAATCGAAAAATGGAGGGAAAATTGAACATCAGTATGTAATTCAGGCAGATGATTATATGATCGATTTCAATGTCAACCTGGTCGGTGCAAGCAATCTCCTGAGTGAAAATAAACTAGGGTTGATTTGGCAGGCCAAAGCCCAAAAACTTGAAAAGGATATGGATTGGGAAACGCAGCAGTCTCATATATCATATGTTGAAGGTGGAGATTATGATTTTGAGCATTTGGCTGTAGGCAAAAATGATGATTTGAAATTCGAACAGCCCATAAGCTGGGTTGCACTCAAGCAGCAGTTTTTCGCTGCTTCAATTGTTGCAAAGAATAAATTTACCGGCGGTGAAATTCGTTGGGAAACCCCAGGAGATACCAGCCTCGAAATTATTGCAAAGTCAACAGCAAATTTGAGACTCGACGTGCCCGAAGGAAGTACCGCCGCTATACCATTGCAATTA
>JBBSPT010000325.1:0-3886 GCA_038258515.1 Chitinophagales bacterium
ACTTGCAGGTTCGATGAGAATATTATTCATTCTTTGCTTTTTACAATATCATTTTCTCAATGGGAACAACGATAATTCCTTCCGCATCAAAAGATTTCAGTTTTGCAATGATGGTCCAAAAATCATTTTCATTCACGACGCTTTGCACGCTGCTCCACCCACTTTCAGCAAGCGGAACGATGGTAGGGCTTTTCATTCCGGGAAGTACGGCTGCGATGTTTTTTAATTGACTGTTAGGCGCATTCAGCATAATGTATTTATTGTGCCTTGCTGTTTTCACAGCGCCAATTCTTAACATCAGGCTTGACAAAATTTCTTCGTTCTCCTTCGATAATTCAGGTCTCGCGACGAGTACCGCCTCGGACTGCAACACGACTTCGACTTCTTTAAGTCCATTAGTAAAAAGCGTGCTGCCACTGCTCACCAAATCGCAGATGGCCTCCGCCAACCCTATTCCAGGCGCTATTTCAACGGAACCACTGATCTCGTGAATTTCTGCGTTCACATTTTTTTCTTGCAGAAATTTTCGAAGTAAGGTCGCATACGATGTGGCAATTTTTACATTTTGCAGATCATGTATGCTTTTATAGTTCATTGCTTTGGGCACCGCAATACTTAACCGGCATTTGCCAAATCCGAGCTTCGTTTTGATTTCAACATCTTTATTTTTTTCGAACACCACATTTTCACCGACGATACCGACATCGGCAACTCCGTCAAAGACGTACTGAGGAATATCATCATCCCTGAGAAAATATGCCTCAAGGGGAAAATCCATCGATACAGCCTTTAGCTGCCGGTTTCCATTATTCAGGTCAATGCCACATTCCTTAAGAAGTTGCAAAGAGTGTTCATGTAACCTACCTGATTTTTGAATGGCTATTTTTAACATTATTCACTTTTAAAAATTAAAAAAGGCTCACTTTTCAGTAAGCCTCTTTTTGGAAATATGATCGTTTACATATTCAACAACATAGCTTACCCGCTGGTAAAATAATGATGGTGATGTATGTAAGAGATTTTTTTCATTGAGGCACAAAGTAATGAATGAAAGTTCAACTGAACAAAAAAATTTTAGAGATTATTCAGAAAGCAGGGACATCAACTCCAATACCATTCAAATCCTTATAGATAATTTTTCCATCCTCATATATTATTCCGTCACCAATATCTTCTGCCAGAAGCAAGGGCCCATCCATGTCCACATAATCCAGCATTGGCAACAATTGAGCAACTGCTGATGAACCAACGGAACTTTCATTCATGCATCCAACCATCACTTTCATTTCCAGTTCTCGGGCTCTTTTGATCATTCGCAATGCCGGTGTTATACCGCTGCATTTCGTAAGCTTTATATTTATTCCATGAAAAAAATATTTACACCTATCAACATCCGATTCGCTCACACAACTTTCATCTGCTATCAGTGGCAGAACAGAATTTTCATGTAAAAATTTCATTCCTTCCCAATCATCTTTAGCAAGCGGCTGTTCGATAAATTCGACATCTAAGTGTTTGAACGCATTTATTTTTTCTATCGCTTCACCTGCCTGCCATCCTCCATTTGCATCGATTCTAAAAACAGATTTTGTGTGCTTTCGAAGCTCGGTGATGATGGCCAAATCTTCATGGGTCCCCAATTTGATTTTATAAACAGGCCATGGCTTCTCTTTCATTTTTTTTACCATGCTCGCGATTGCGTCGATCCCGATTGTAAAGTCAGTCAGTGGATTTGACGCTATGTCGAGATTCCATAATTGGTATAATTGTTTACCCTTTATTTTACCATAAAGATCCCAACCAGCCATGTCAAGTGCACAGACAAGAAAAGGATTCGCAGGAAAAAGATGATGAAGATAATGCCAGTACCTGTCGGGATGTGTGAATGCAAATTTTTCTATAAACGTTTTCTTGCGCTCAATGTCTTCAATCATTTTATCGACGGTGATGTTGTAGTATGCAATCGCCGGAGCCTCTCCATACCCCTTTCTCCCGAAGTAGTCGAGCTCTACGAGAAGTGTTGGCTGATGGGTTTTAGTTCCCTTTGAAATGGTAAAAGGATGCCTGAACGGCAGGTTGAGAGATTTATATTTTATTTTCATTTTTGAAAGAACTATCGTCCGGCTTCACCGATGCACTTTTTTATTTCTGAATTGAATTCCTCTTCCTTCAAAAGATCCTCGAGGCTAACATGCATACGATAATGCCAGTAGTGATGCGGATCTGATGGAATATTTATTCTTTCACTGTGAGGATTTTCAAGGCGGATCGCTCCGTTGATTCCCAGCAAATCCTGGAGAAGAAAAATGCTCCACATAGCAGGTGAATAGAGATGCTGCAGAATAATTTCTTTATTTATCCAGGGCTCACAGAAAAAAGGAGCCTCGCCATAATGACCAAGTTGATAATTATAAAATTGTTGCGTCTTATTCCTGTCTTCTTCCCACCAGGCTCTTATCGTGCTCATATCGTGGGTAGATGGTGTGACGACCGACATATATGGCGCGTCTTTCGGATGGAAGAACGTAATATTGGAATTCTTGGGCATACGCTGTATTTCAAGGCTGAGAATGCCCAATTGTTGCATCACTTCAGGTACACACCCGGGAACCATTCCGAGATCTTCTCCGCAAGCAAGCATCTTCGTACTATGTTTCAATTGGGGCAATTTATTCAGCGCAGCTCTTTTCCAAAAGTTGTCCTGCCTGCGGTAGAAATAATCAACATACAGATCGTGGAGACCATTTTTAATCGATCCATCAAGATATTGAAAAGACGAAGTCCGGTCAATGCCAAATCTGAAATGAAATTTTTCGCCGGGGAATTCTTGGTCCTCAATTAAAATTACATTTCCAATTAATTCAAACAATCCGTTTTGCAGATGTTCTCCGTTTCCTATTTTGTTTTTTGAAAACCATGTTGCAACACTTTCCTGTGTACTGAATTCTTTTTTCAAATCATACAAGCCGTCATTGGATACATCAAGAAAGTGATTCCTCACAAACTCATAACAATCCGGAAAAAGGTTTTTTAATATTTCATCTGTAATAAAAGGTTTGCAATACCGGTCATGGTTAAACCAAATGTTCCTTTGATGAAATTCCGAAACATCTACCGGAATGGAAGGAACAAACCTACCAAGAATGCCATCTATAGTATCAACAGGTATGCTCCATATCCTGAAAAATCCAAGTATGTGATCTATCCGAAACGCGTCGAAATAGTTACTCATCTGATCGAAGCGCAGCCTCCACCATCTAAAGCCATTCTGCTTCATTCTATGCCAATTATACGTCGGGAATCCCCAGTTCTGTCCCTTGACGGCAAAGTCGTCAGGTGGTGCGCCGGCCTGCTCGTTCATGTTGAAGAGAGAAGGGTTAGCCCATGTGTCACAGCCATATCGATACACACCAATGGGAATATCTCCTTTCAAAACCACCGTTTTACTATGGGCGTACCGGTTAACCTCCGTTAATTGCAAATGAAGATGGTACTGAACAAAATAGTAAAACGCAATTTCATCATAATGTTTCTTGCCGCGCGATACAAGCTTTTGAATACCTTCCTCGGTAAATTCTGAATGAGTTTTCCATTTGCTAAAATCTGCGGTCTTGTATTTTTCTCTCAGGTAACAATAGGCGGCATAGGGCACAAGCCACTCCCTGTTTAATTCAAAAAATTCAAAATAAGCCTGATCATTCTGAAACTCTTTTTTAGAGGCGACGAATATTTCTTTGAGCGTCGAAATTTTATATTTCAAAACCTGCTCATAATCGAAAGCGGCCAGCCCGTTTAATTGCTTCTTCTTTTTCTTCAAAGATTTTACGATCGCTGCATGTTCCTTGCCCGCGACTGTTTCAAGATTGATGTAGATTGGGTGTAAGGC
>JBBSPT010000326.1:0-3871 GCA_038258515.1 Chitinophagales bacterium
CTTCGGTAGTTTGGTACATAATGCAACAGGGGGGTTAAAGAAGAAATTGAAGTTATACTAATACCACGACATATATTAAAAGATTAATATAAAAAATGCGGGGAAACTACTCGAATAAAATGCAAGGTGGCCTGGCGTTTTAAGCTGATACAAGCTTGTAATCAGTTTGACTAAAGAGGTCTATTTTGCATGGTAAGTAATCATCTACTTAAACTTCTGTCTGAAATCATTCACCCTCGCCTGATAAGTTGAGAATCTTGCCTTGCGTCCATGCTTTTAATTCCGCCTTAAAATTTTTTGCATTTTGTCGGGTAAGATTTTGATTATCTAATGATAGCAAATCGGGCTTTCCGCCATTGATCCAGGCAGTGTACCAATAGTCCGCGAGATCCTTTACAGACAGGCGTAGTTGTTTTTCAATCATTCCATCCAATGCAAGGTAAAATGTCTGCGAGTATTCATCTGAGAAAACCGGCTTGTTGTAAAATAAAACCGGCTGTCCTGTGCTGTCCTTTTTATAAAGCCGCTCCCGCCCAAAGTTTTGCCTGGTCTGTTTTTCTATTTTAAGCAAATCGTTGACGAGAGCATGCGACTGAGAAATCATCTGCCATGTCTTCACTGGTATATCCGGGATGTAAGATGCTGAATCAACTTTAAAATTTGTCTTGTTTCCGAATAGTTCCGGCAACCGTGATTCCCACAGTGAATGAACGCCGCGCTGATTGGTCTTTTGCCCGTCGTAGTTGGAACTGGTATGCAGCGGCATATGCGCATCGCCGACATAGTGGCCCAGCTCAGCGGAGATAAAAAGTATTTCTGACTTGTTTCTTTTTTTGAAAGCAGTCGTTAGTTGCGTTGTGAGATTCTGAATATGCCAGGGCAGGTAACCATTTTTATTTAATATCGCACTATCGAAAATTTTATATGCTTCTTTATTCGTTTTTGGAAATGAATCAGCTGGTAATCCTTGAAAATCTTCAATGTCAATAAAATGTCGCGGGCTTTCAAATCTGTCATTCAGTATGCCTCTTCTTAAGTCAGGAACGACTGAAGCCTCTGTGATAAAATCAATGTGATTGTAATAAAATTTTATCATCGGCTCCGGCAACGCAAAAACGGCGGCCCGGTTGATATGTTTATGGCCCCACGCACCCCACGCAAAGAGAAGAGTTGCAGGAAGACTAAAAATGAGGATACTAAACGCTATTAAAATTGTTTTTGATTTCAAGATTGAACGTTTTGCAAAAGGAGTTTTATGAACGTGGATTGAAGTTTCAGATTGCGTCTATAAAAGAAATTGCAGTGGAATCTTTACAATATTTTGACGCCAGCATGTTGAGAAAGAAAATGGGCAAATTTTGAATCACTATCTGCCCCAATCACCTATAAGTTTTGACTGTTGAAGAAATTGAAACATTACGTCCTGTCAAATGAAACGCATTCTTTCAGTTCCCGTTCTGAGTATGAAAGCCCATACTGCTTCAGCACATCTTCGGGAACACCGTTCCATTGATTTGGAACATTGCCTGCATAGCCGAGATCTTTTACCCCCATTTCGGATGTAAAAAATCCTGTTGCTACCAACCCTCTTATCAGGTTAAAAAATGACACGCCTTGCAGCATTTCCGGCCTGGCTTTCCCGGGATATGCAATGTCGTCCACTATGGCAACTTGCTGTTCGGACGAAAGGTCCGTAAATGACTTATCGTGGCGCTTCAGAGCTTGCATATCCATCCATCTTAAGCCCCCCCGCATGGGCGTTTGAAATTCAGGTTTGTCCTTTACTATAAATTCTATAAAATCTCCAACTTTAGCGTCTGAGGCGCTGCCGCTCACTTCATCCTTTGGTATAATGATATCTCCGAGTACAACGATAGAGGCCATTTCAGCGGGTGTAAAAAAAGTTTCCTTTTTCAGTTTTTCATCATGCTCCATTTCCTCTGCCATTCGCGTCGGATGATCATCCTTTTTTTCGCCAACCGATCCCGAAGCGGTAGAATCCTTTTTGTCAGTTTCTTTACAGGCATCGAGCAACACTCCCGTGGAAGCTGTACCGATGATAAGTGTTTTGATGGATTTACGTCTGTCCATAGTGGAATTTTTGATGGATGTGTTATGTAATTTTATCTATTAAATGTTTTGCTTTTTTAGTTCATCAACAATGTGCTCCGAGGTGCGCATCGCAAGCGCTAATATAGTCCAGGTAATATTTTTATCAGCCTGTGACGTAAATGGACCGCCATCTACACAGAACACATTTTTAGCGTCATGCGCCTGGCTCCAGCTATTGAGCGCAGATGTTTTTGGATCGCTGCCCATGCGAACTGTTCCTGCCTCATGAATAATATTTCCAGGGGCATGCAATCCGTAGTCATTTTCCGGCCCATCGTCTCCGTAAGTAATGACAGCGCCCATGTTATGCATAATTTCTTTAAAAGTTTCTTTCATGTGTTTTGCCTGGTTCACCTCGTAGCTGCTGTTCTTTGTATTAAACCTGAGAACCGGAATTCCGAATTTGTCAACAACACTCGGGTCAATCTCGCAATAATTGGATGCGCTGGCAACCGCTTCGCCACGGCCGGAAAGATTAACCCCTGCGCCCCAGAAGTAGCGGTAGTCATCTTTTAACGATGCGCCATAGCCGCCGGGTTCCTGCACCTTGCCTTTTTTATGGTATGCGCCGTTCGTTTTTTCAATTCCAAAACCAAGACCATAGCCAGGTTGATTCATTCCTCCTCCATACTCAATATGATAGCCTCTCGGGAAATCAAGTTTTTTATTGTCCAGCCACCATGGCGTATAAACATGCATGCCGCCGACTCCGTCTTCATTGTATCTTTTTCTGCCAAACAGTTCAGGAATTACTCCCCCCATTGATGCGCCGGTAGAATCGTGAAGATATTTCCCAACTACGTTGCTGGAGTTTGCAAGTCCGTTAGGATGTCTTTGTGATTTGGAATTTAGTAAAAGACGGGCACTTTCGCAGGCGCTTGCACCGAGCACCACAACCTTTCCTTCCACCTGGTATTCCTGCATATCTTCTTTATCTATAAAGGACACCCCGGTGGCAATCCCTTCTTTATTCGTCAGCACTTCGCGGGCCATTGCATTGGTGATAAGGTCAACATTGCCAGTTTCCACGGCCGGCTTCACCAGCACAGAAGAGGAAGAAAAATCAGCGTAAACCTTACAACTGCGTCCGCACTGTGCGCAATAAAAACAGGCTCCTCTTTCCTTATTTATTTGTTTGGTCAGAATTGAAAGTCTTGATGGAATGACAGGAACTCCCACCTTTGATGCGCCTTTTTTTATGAAAAGCTCATGCAGCCTTGGCTTGGGGGGTGGAAGGAAAATTCCATCGGGGTCATTGGGTAAACCTTCAACTGACCCAAACACTCCAATGAGCTGATCTATTTTGTCATAATACGGTTTGATATCCTGGTAGCCTATAGGCCAGTCATCACCAAGACCATCGATACTCTTTCTTTTGAAATCATCCGGGCCAAATCTCAGGGAAATTCTGCCCCAATGGTTTGTTCTGCCTCCGACCATTCTCGCTCTCCACCATTCCCATTTCGTCCCTGCAGTATGGGTATATGGTTCGCCATCAATTTCCCAGCCCCAATAGCAACCGTCAAAATCGCCGAACGGGCGAAACTTAGTACTTGCACCACGACGAGGCGATTCCCACGGATTTTTCAGTTGTGCTGAATTTAGAGCCGGATCAAAAGACGGTCCCGCTTCCAGCAAGCAAACCTTCAGGCCTGCCTTTGCAAGAACATAGGCAGCCATGCCGCCGCCTGCGCCTGATCCCACAATTATTGCATCGTATGTTTTCGGCTTTTTTTTAATTTGTAAGGGGTCGCCCATA
>JBBSPT010000327.1:0-3869 GCA_038258515.1 Chitinophagales bacterium
CCTAAATTTAAAAAAATAATACCCGATGAAAAAAATACTTCTGATCGCAGCACTGCTTACGTCTGTTGCTTATGCTCAAACAAAGACTGCGGCGAAAACACAGGTAATGTCCGAAATTGACAGCCTCAGTTATGCAATGGGAGTTCAAACCGCCAGCTATTATAAAAGCCAGGGCGTGCCGCAAATAAATTCAGCAATGGTAAAAAAAGCCTACGATGCAGTTTTCAATAATGAAACTCTTTTAATTTCACCTGATTCATGTAACACGACAATTCAGCAAAAACTACAACAATATATGGCAGAGAAAAATGACAAAGCTAAAGAAGAGAGCACCAATTTTTTAGAACAGAATAAAGCACGTCCGGGTGTGGTTACACTTCCCAGCGGCTTGCAATACGAAGTGATAACGCAGGGGACAGGTGCTATTCCAAAGGCAACCGACACAGTAGTCGCAAACTATGCAGGGAGCCTCATTGATGGCACTGAATTCGATAATTCCTATAAAAGAGGACAGCCGATCACGATACCGGTAACAGGAGTTATCCAGGGATGGATTGAGGCGCTGCAACTGATGCCTGTAGGTAGCAAGTGGAAATTATTTATTCCATCCGACCTTGGCTACGGTGATCGTGGTGCAGGTGGTGCAATACCCGGTGGCGCTGCGCTGATCTTCGAAATAGAACTGCTGGACATTGTAAACAAATAAATTTTTATGGAAACTGCTGAACCAGGTTTGCAATATCCTATTGGCCGGGAAACGGATGCTCCCTATTTCAATAGCCCTTATGATGAAGGACTGAAGTTGCAATTACTTCAGGACATAAGAATGCTGCCTGCTAACCTGGAGTATGCAATTCAGGATCTGGATAGGCACCAGATTGAAACTCCTTACCGACCGGGCGGATGGACCGTTCAGCAGTTAATTCATCACGTTGCCGATAGCCACATGAATGCATACATAAGATTCAAGATTGGGTTAACGGAAGAAAATCCAACGATAAGGGCTTATGACCAGGAAGCATGGGCAAAACTTCCAGATACTAAAAATTTGCCTGTGAATATTTCCCTGACCCTGTTACATTCATTGCATGCCCGCTGGTACCAATTGCTGTTTGATATGACCGAAGGTCAGTGGCAGCGCAAGATTTACCACCCCGTGAAACAGCAGACACTAACTTTATGGGATCTTTTAAAAGGCTATTCATGGCATAGCAGGCATCATACCGCGCACATAACAAATTTGCGTGAGAGGATGAAGTGGAGTTGAGACAGGGTGCCCTCTTACGAAGTGTTTCTAAAAAAAAAATTGGGCAGGTAAATATGAATTGGAAAATACTTTCATCGGAATATCTTGTAAAATTTTCCTTTTTTACCGCACGAAAAGATAAGTGTGAAACTCCCGAAGGAAAAATCATTGAACAATATTACGTGGTGGAATTGCCTACGACCGCATGTGCATTGGCGCTCACGGAATCGGGTGATGCGATCATGATAAAACAATACCGGCATCCTGTTGCAAAAGTCATTCTTGAGTTGCCCGGTGGATTTATTGACGAAAACGAAACACCTGAAGTTGCGATGGCGAGAGAACTTATGGAAGAAACAGGCTACGAATTTCAATCAATAGAACAGGTTGGTACGATCGCAGCAAACCCCGGAGTGCTTAATAATTATACAGATCTTTTTCTCGCGAAAGGTGGCAAAAGGACTAGTTCGCAGGACCTTGATCACAACGAAGATATTGACGTGGTAACCATGCCGCTGGAAGAATTAAAAAATTTATTTCTTAAAAATAAAATTGAGCAGGCACTTCATGCCATGTGTATTTTTTATGCTTTAAAGAAAATGGGAGAGTTGTAGTTTTCAAAATTTATCTTGCCATCTCTTCGACTATCTTTAAAGTCTCCACGCTCACGCTGCAAATCTTTTGCAGCAGATCTATCACCTCTTCTTTTCTTTCCGCAAAGCGATATGTGCTAAACTTCTCCGCCATTAAATCTCCATAAAATTTTTTTTCCTGGTATTGACTGAGAACCAATTCAAGAGCGCTGGAGTTGCCGGTTTGATACTTCCAAGCTTCGCCGGGAATTCCACGCAGTTCAGTGTTTTCGTCGAGAAGAATTACACCTTCCTCCTTTAGCGCTTGCAATTTTACTTTTGGATTTTCTTTTGCAGCAACCGCAGTCCGTTCCAATGGATATGGCTTTATCGTTTCGTAATTGAGGTGCAGGTTGAGTAATTGCTTTCCCCAATTTTCCCATTGCCAAAAGTTTTTGTATAGAGGTATTCGGGGAGATTCTTCTTTCAATTGAATCTCATACTTTTTGCGATAAGCAGGATTGTGAAGCATGGCATAGATATAATGAAAGATAGATTCCTTTGTGATATCGCCTGTATGATCCACGACAATTTTAAACTCCTCGCGAAGCTCTGTACTGCGTGCGTAGCATACAGGAGAAGAAGGATCTTTTTGATTGTAATAAGTTTTGAAGAAGTCTAATGCCCGGTTGGAGATATTATCTTTTTTTTCTTCTCTATTCTTATAATTGTAAAGTGGTAAGCATTGGAAAATTCCTGAATCGATACCATTATCTACAATATATTTTGACGCTCCGGCTGTGAAAGCTCCATCAGGGTCAATATTTATCCAAATAATTTTGTTGTCAGAATTATTATCAGGAAAAATTTCCAGGTTGTGATGTGAGTCTTCAACGAAGATATCATCGAAGTAAAAAAACTTCTTTATAAACGGCCGGTATTGTGAAACGTAAACTTGCTAGCTAATTAATTTTAATTCTGATCTTTTTTGAAACTTATCTTCTAATTCTGTTGTGAATTTTATTTTACTTGCTGCAAAATCAGTCATAGGAATTTTGCGTTCTGAAACGTCTCCCTTATTTTTCTGATTATTAAACCAATCAATTAAAAAGGAAACTTTTTCAAGAAGTGTATTCTCATTGAAATCAAAAAACCATTCATCCATTTTTGTGGAAACTCCATTCGTAACCAGCTCAAAGATCGCTTCTGTAGTGCTGCCAGGCTTGTTGTCCTGGGTGAAAAGGGGAATCAAATTATTCCAGTCATTTTCTGAATTATTTCTTTTCATTTCGATTTCTATAAATGCCTTTCATTCAATAATGTTTAGATCACCTGTGAAGCGCCAGCTCTCTAATATCTGATACTTCGAGCACTTGCCTGGGGTAACCAAATATTGCCCCATTGATCATCGCTTTGCCCACTTCCTTCATGCTCAACACGCTCTTTGGAAAAAATGGTTTTATAATCCTGGCCAAAATTTTATAGGACACTTTCCAGTTTTTTTGGCCATCAAATGGCAACATGATTCCGGGTCGAAAATTATATTCCGCCTTAAACGGCAGTTTCATCAAATCATTTTCTGTTTTTCCTTTTACCCTTGCCCACATCATCTTGCTTTTTTCATGGCTGTCAGTCGATGCGCCAGATACATAAATAAAGACCATGTTCGTATTTAATTCAGCGACGGCTTTAGCAAACGCCAGTGTAGTGTTGTAGGTTAGGAATCTATATTTTTCTTCATTCTTTCCAACTGAGGTTACTCCGGCACAGAAAAAGCACGCATCGTATCCTTTGATGTTTTCGGCAAATTGATTCAGTTGAAAGAAGTCGGGCACAATCAGTTCTTTCAATTTAGGATGCTCTATTTCATAATGTCTGCGACCTATGATCAGCACCTCGCTCACTTGTGGATTTTGTAAACATTCAAACAATACACCCTCGCCAACCATGCCTGTAGCGCCTGTGATGATTACTTTTATTGAATTCATTTTCTTTTATTAATGAAGCAAAGGTCGGTAGAAAAAAAGAGACGCTTCAACATGGGTGCATTC
>JBBSPT010000328.1:0-3865 GCA_038258515.1 Chitinophagales bacterium
GCAAATAATAAGTTATTGCTCAACAATTTTTCTATGCATACCGCCCCGGGTGTAAATAAAATGAGAAGTTTCAGGGATTACAGGATGCGGTATTTTGAATTGCTTGGGGTGGAATGGAGTGAGCTGTTTTTTCGACAAAATTTAAAAGCAAAAGAAGCCATTTTACATGAGCCTGTGTTGAATTACAGGAAAGCCGCCGATGTTGAAATTTCAAAGAAAGCAATTCTTTTTAATTCCAATCACACATTCGATGATTTCATGGAAATTGAAAAATTCAACATTATCGATGGAAAGATCAATATTAATTGGGGGGATAATAATGCATTGCAGTTAGAAGACATCGATGCGTCGCTTTTTGCTGACAACATAACCGATTACAGGCATGTAAAGCTTCAGCAGGATATCCAGTTTTTTTCTTTTAGATCCGGGCATTTAAAGCTTGGAGACATCACTGCAGAATTGCGGAATGTAAAATTTAATGCTGGTGACGAAATAATGATTGGTGAGGTGATTGCAAAAAACAAGCAGGAAGAAATCAGTTCGCAAATCAGCAATGTGTCTATCAAAAATATCTACACGACTTCAGAAAATAATTATGTGGTAGAAAATCTTGAATGGACAAATGGCGAAATATCGGTGCAGTCAATTCCAGGAAGGAAAACGGGTAGTGGCAAAAGTTCTTTTCAACTTAAAAGTATTTCGGGAAGAAAAACCAAATTCAAATTCGTAAATGGAAAAAATGAATTGAGCGCATTTGTTGAAAACCTGCATATCAATAATTTCGAAAAAAATAATGCACGACAAACACTGATAAATGGCTTTTCCGTTGGAGGGACAGAGTTAAACGGATCGGCAGACTCTATAAAATTACACGCCGGAAGTTTCTCACTTTCTGATCATGATCAAAAATTTTCCGCTGTTACAATAAGCAACCGAGGAATCGCAGGGTCATTCAATATTGTAATGAATTCAATTGCAATCAGAGGTGATATCAATAATCTCTTTCAGGATGACGGCCACCTGGAATATGTGGTGATGAAAGAGCCAGTAATTCAAATTCAAACGCGAGAAAGGTCAATCCCGGCAGCAACAACTTTCTCATTTCCAAATATTCAGATCGATCATATCGCTTTGGAAATGCCTGTCGTTCATCTTTCATTCATCAAAGACGGCACGTCCAGTATCATAAGTTTTCCCGAAAGAAAAGATGCCTCAATAAAAATCGACGCAATGCAGATCTCACCCGACAAAATAACTTTAGCGAATATCGTTGCGAAGGCACAGAAAGCGGAAATAACAAAAGACAGCGAAAGCCTGTTGAAAGTAGACAACGGTATAGATTTTAGGATTTCAAAAGTTTTAATTCCAACCAGCAACAGCAATTCATGGAGTGCCCTGCTTGACAAAATGGATTTACACACAAAAGAAGGTTTCACTTTTCCTCTTAAGGAAAATAAAATTTTTCTGAATGATATATCCATGGGTGACTGGCCGCTCTCTGCAGAGATGGTAACCGATCCACGAATATTTATAGGGTCGAATACTTCAGGCTGGTTACGGAGTTCGCATGCCCGCTACACGACAGAAAAATCAGTTCTACAAGGTTATAATCTCCAATATAAATCGGAAGCCAGGACTCTTTCCGTTGACTCTGCGAATTACAATCCTAAGTTATCAGCGACAGAAACCGCTGCAGAATATCCTAAACAAATAAACTATTCAACCTTCAGCCTGGGTGGAGGAAGGCTGGAAGGTTTCGATGCCGGAAAACTGATAGAACATGATTCACTTGATATCAGGAAGGTATTTCTCACAAGGCCTTCTGTCAATGTGCTTCGTTTGAAATTTCCCGCAAACCAAAGGAAAAAAATGTTTACTGAACAGATCAATTCCATTTCCCTTCCTCTCGATATAAGTGAAATTGTAGTTGACGACGGGAGGGTAAATTATCTTGAAAAAAATGAAAAGACAAGGCTGGAAGCAAATATCTATCTGACGCATCTCAATGGGAAAATTGCAGATGTAATTAATTTTGGCAGACGTGAAAACGATTCTCTTTTGATACAGTTCGAAGGGAATCTTCTCGATGCCGCACCATTCGACATTTCGATTCGGCAGTCCTACACTGATCCCCTCTTTGGATTTGCAATGACGCTGCAAATTCAACCCACATCGCTCTCTTTTCTCAACCCTTTGTTAACGCCTCTTTCGAGCGTAAAATTTAGTTCAGGATCACTGGATCAATTAGAAATGAATGCAGTAGGGAATGAAAATTTTGCCTACGGAAAAATGAATTTTTATTATCGCGGTCTTAAAATACAACTGTTGAAAAACGACGTCTTTACTCAACCGACTTTCTTTAAGAAGGTGGAAAGTGCATTGGTCAATGCTTTTCTTTTGAGAACAGAAAATACGGATAGAATGGGATTGGTCTATTTTAGGAGATTGAAAAACAGATCATTTTTTAACTACATGAATAAAATTATTTTGAGCGGCGTAAGTACAAGCACTGGCATCAAAAGAAATAAAAGATTTCAAAAAAATATATCAAGAGATAAGACTGAACTTAAATAAAAGTATTTGAATGTAAGAAAAACTGCATGAAAAAAAATTCTAAGCCAGTGTTGTCGGACAAACATATTCAGTCACAGGAATTTTTCGATTATTTTTAATCGCATTGAACCCACCCTCAACATTGACCACATTCTCAAAGCCCCTGGATTTTAAAATCGAAGCGAATATCATCGAGCGATAGCCGGATGCGCAATGCAAATGATTGACTGAATTTTTTGAAACTTTCAACATGCTTTCGTTCATGAAATCAAGAGGTGCATTTTCTGCATTGATCACATGTTCACTGAGATACTCATCAGGCTTTCTTACATCAAGCACGATTTCTTCTTCATTCTTTTCTAAAACAGAAGCCAATTCATTGGCATCAATTGATTTGATTGTATCCGTTTCTTTTCCGGCAGCCTTCCATGCGTGAATCCCTCCTTCTAAAAAACCAATGGTATGATCATAACCCACGCGTGCAAGGCGGGTAATCACTTCTTCCTCGCGGCCATTATCAGCAACGATCAGAATCTCCTGTCTTATATCAGTAATTAACACTCCCACCCACGGAGCAAAATTTCCATCAATACCAATATTTATAGAATTCGGAATAAACCCATCTGCAAACTGCTGTGGTTCTCTTGTGTCAAGAATCAATGCACCAGTCAGGTTAGCAGCCTTTTCAAAAGCATCCGGGCCCAAAGCGATATTCCCCCGTTCCATTATATCATCAATACTTTCATATCCATGTTTGTTGAGCATCACATTCAACGGGAAATAAGCGGGTGGCGGCATCAAACCTGCAGTGACTTCTTTCACAAATTCATCTTTTGTCATGTCAGAGCGCAATGCATAGTTTACTTTCTTTTGATGCCCAAGCGTGTCACTTGTTTCTTTGCTCATGTTCTTTCCGCATGCGCTGCCAGCGCCGTGCGCAGGGTAAACAATGATGTCATCCCTCAATGGCATTACTTTATTCCTGAGTGAGTCGAACAAAGTTGCGGCGAGGTCTTCCTTCGTCATGTCTGCAGCTTTTTGTGCAAGATCAGGACGACCTACGTCGCCAATAAACAAGGTATCGCCAGAAAACAACGCAACATCTTTTCCATTCTCGTCTGCTAATAAATAGCAAACGCTTTCCATGGTATGACCTGGAGTATGCAACACTTTAAAATGCACTTTACCTACCCGAAAGATTTCACCATCCGTAGCAATGTGAGCTTCAAAATGAGGATTGGCTCCCGGCCCGTAAACAATCGGAGCACCGGTTTTTTTACTCAGATCAAGATGCCCTGAAACAAAATCTGCA
>JBBSPT010000329.1:0-3849 GCA_038258515.1 Chitinophagales bacterium
ATTCTGAACATCGAAAAAACTTTGATTAATTTTATTTGTGAGGCAACCGCAGGGATTATTTACACGATATCTTAACTGTAAACCCTTTCAATATTGCTGACTGCGCAAGAATTAATACAACATATAGGAGGCTGCAGCCTCAACAACCGTGAGAGTCAGAAAAAAATATTTGGCTCTTTCTATGGTTACGCCATATCTATTTGCTCCCGGTACACGAGCAAGCAGGAAGATGCTGTAGAAATTTTAAACGATGGTTTTTTGAAAATCTTTACCGAGATACATCGGTTCACTCCAGCTTATGCTGATGTGATGAGTTCCTTTAAGGGTTGGCTCGGGAAAATTATGGTGTACACAGCCATTGACCACAACAGAAAATATCACAAGCAGGAATTGATGACTTTCTTAAATGGCAAAGTCGTAGATATGCCATCGTTGTACGAGGATGCAATCGATAAAATATCTTATGAAGAAATTATTCAAGCCGTCCAAAGATTATCACCTTCGTATAGAACTGTTTTTAACCTGTTTGTTATTGAAGGGTTTTCGCATTCCGAGATCGGTAAAAAATTGGGGATCAGTTCAGGTACTTCGAAGTCAAATCTTTCAAAGGCAAAAAGGCATTTGCAAAAAAACCTATTTCACCATCAAAAATCCGTTGTAAAAAACAATGCCGTTTGATAAACTAGATAAGAAAGCCCGGGAAGCTGCAGAACAATACGATGCTGCTTATAATGAAGAGGCGTGGAGTAAAATGGAAGCCTTGCTGGATAAGCATATGCCTGTTGTTCCTGTTGAAGAGGCAGTAAATAAAAAGAATAGGTTTCATGAAAAATGGTTACTCCTGTTGCTGGGATTCATTGCAATTTCATTTTTCATTTTGCTAACGAGACCATGGAATGGCGGGAATGAAAACCTTCAGAACAAGACAACTTCAACCGAAAAGCAGCGGAGAAATAATGCCATTAATGAATCAAAAGGGAGTAAAATAGAAGGACCGGCAAAAGATCTTCAGCCGGATGCTGGTCCTGATCCGAAAATCGGCACCAACAAAGATTTTGAAAACTCGTCACCAACAAATGCAAAAATCGCTGTTGAAACACAATCAAAAAATGCAAACGCCCGTAGAACAAATTCTGCTTTTCATCAGGCATCCGGTCAAATGATATCGGGTGCGAATGAAACTCCCCCTGGGCTGAAAGATGAATTAGAATCTGCTATTTTACCAGGAACGACTCTACAGTTTGATTTTATAAATCAAAAAATAAAAATTAATTCACAGTTCAATAGAGCTATCGATGCGAACGGTGCCATTATTCCGGAAGTTTTAAATTCAGACCTGGTAATAGATGCAAAAACAAAAAGCCAATCCGCCATTAAGAAAAATAGTTTCTTAAATTCTTTGTCTCTAAGTATTTCCGCAGGTCCTGATGTGAGTTTTACGAATTCGAAATATCCTGGTACAATGCGATTGGCCTATGGCGCAGGAATCAGCTACAAGCTTAATAAAAGATTTTCGGTAAGAACGGGTTTTTATACTGTAAGTAAGATCTATGATGCTGAGCCATCTCAGTATAATCCGCCGCCTTCATTTTGGACTTATTACCAGAACCTGGAAGAAATTTATGCAGACTGCAAAGTGAATGAAATACCTATAATTTTAAACTATTCTTTTAATGAAAATAAAAAACATGCCTGGTTTGCTTCTGCAGGTCTTTCTTCCTATTTTATGAAAAGGGAGACCTACACTTATCATATAAAAACATTGGCAGGTTTCCAGGATAAAACTTATACAATACGTGGAGAGAATAAGCATTATTTATCTTCATTAAGAATATCTGCAGGATATGAAAAAACGCTCAATAAAAATATTTCCTTCACCGCAGAACCATACCTGAATCTTCCATTGAGTGGCATCGGCTATGGCAAAGTAAAATTAAAAAGTGCGGGGCTCCTCTTTTCAGTGATTTTAAAACCTTTTGCAAAAAAGTGTTTGTGACGATGCATTATTCCTAAGCGGGCAAATTTTTTTTCCAGGAATCAATCTCCGTGGTTTTCATTTCCGACAATCTATTTTTCAGTATTGAATGCTGAAACGACTTATGACATTTCAACTTCAATACCTTCATGCGCAACCTCCAATTCTTCGGTGGCTTTGCAACTGGTGTTGGCGATCAGAACGGGGCCGGTCAACTTTACGGGAAATGAATTTTTTACTTTCCACCGGACGACCGGTGAATGGGTTTCATCGAGCAATGTGATCGACAGATCACGACGTTCAACCACGTTCAGATGGATAGTTTGTATCCATTTGAAAAAATCATTGTCTCCTTTTACAATATCTCTTTTTAAGATGATATTACTGAAATGCAATTGGCCAGGCATTTTCCGGGCAGCATTGTACCGGTCAGAACCTTCTCTGAATTCAGACACATCAACCGTAATATTAAGACCGGAGACCTCGTTGAAGTCTGCCCTGGCGCCGCCCCATTCTACCATAAAATGATAGGCAGCCATTGGATATTGTCCCATAATTTTTGAGATTAATTTTTTGATGAAATAGATAATTCGCTCTATGCAAATGAGTAGGGAAAATAAGCAAACTATCCAGTAAGTGAAACATCTTTTTTAGAAGAAAGCTCTTGTGAGAATGGGCCTTGATTGATCACAGGCAACCAATTGCGTAAAAATTACGTTATGATGTAAAGCCCGTTTTTATTCCGTGAAAGAATATGAAGACCATCTATCTTCCTGAGAGATTTTTTTGGAACATTTAAAATGTGTTCTAAATATTTCTTCACGACAGATTTCTAATTTAAAGCTGCCTCAATGACGACACATGCTTTTGATGCTTAGTCAATCTCTGATCAAAATTTGTAGCTGTAACCAATTCGTATTACCTGCGTTTCATAATAATCGCTGCTGGTATAATAGAAGTCCTTTCCCTGGATCTCTTTCTTAATTACCATTGTATTCAAAAGATCAGTGGCATTAAAAAATAATTCGCCATTGCCATCCTGTATTATTTTCTTGACGCCCACGTCGAGGGAGAATCGGCCGCCGATGGTGCCCTGTGGAATGATGTCTTTTGCAAGGTAGATTGCCGTCACCTGCGCATCCACTTTTTTTCGAAGATGAAAAGTGTTATTCAGTTTTGCATTTCCCGAAAATATTTTTTGGCCGGCAGACGTAAAAGTATTTGGAACAGGGTACTGATTTTGAACAGTAAATGCATCTATCCTGTTGCGATATCCATTTAGATTTATGTTGAAAGAATAACTTTTGGAAACGTCTTTTGAGAGAGTCGCTTCAACTCCTGTGCTGTAGCTGCGACCTGCATTTTGAAATATAGCATAGATCAAATTACTACCCGGCGCCGTGCTTGCGATTCGTGTGATAGTGCCGTTTGCAAACCTGTGATACAGTGCTCCAAACAAAGACCCGGTGCTCAATTTAGTCTTATACCCTAACTCTAATAGGTTTGTGAATTGTGGCCGAAGCGCGGGGTTTCCAACTTTAATAATTTCTGCATCATCATACTTTGGGAAAATACGAATATCAACTTCATTGGGTCTGTCAACCCGGCGGTTATAAAAGAACGAGATTTTATTTCGATCATTTATTTTGTAGGCAAGGCGGATATTCGGAAACGGTTGTGTGTAATTATAACCATCACTTTTATAAGTATTGTGATTGGGATTTACATCGTACTGCAAGTTGACATATTCAATTCTTAAACCCAACTCGGCTTCATATTTTTCACTTTCAAAAACATAAGTGCCATATAACGCCGGAATCGTTTCTTTGTAAACTGCCTTGCCACCGGCACCGCTGTCAATGGGAGAATTTATG
>JBBSPT010000330.1:0-3843 GCA_038258515.1 Chitinophagales bacterium
GAGCTTTTACCGTGGGGAAGATTATCCAGTCTGCTAAGTAGGAGTATATAATTCTTTGCAAATATACAGCAATAAATGTTTCAGCGTGAATGAACAAGCCTGTTAAAAAATTTGCTGCAAAGCTGCAAGACGTAAACGAAGATTGGTGAAAAATGTTGTAATCGAATGCAATGAACCTAAAATAATTTGTTTGCCCTGCTATCCTCACGAAAAAGTAAAACAGTGGCTATGACATGTTGTACCCGGTAAATATTTGAGAGGGGAAAATAAAAAAGCCATCCCGCAGGACAGCTTTTCGTTGCGAAGGGAGGGTTCGAACCTCCGACCTTCGGGTTATGAGCCCGACGAGCTACCGCTGCTCTACTTCGCGATTTTGAGTTGCAAAGTTAGGTTGATATAATTTTGAAACCAAATTTTAATACTTTAGCAAATGTCAAAATTTTATAAAAAGATCGATGTTGTCTCTTTTTGTTTCATTACCCTGTTAGTGCTCCTCTCCTCTTGCGGACCGAAGATAAAAGAGACCGCAGATTCAGTTTACTCCCGTCACTTACAGGAACACATAAAACTATCCGTGCTAAGTTCGCCTGCGCCGGATGATAAAAACTCGTTCAATCTCCTGTTGGTGAACGACGGGCAGAACATTGCCAAACTAGGGTTGAAAAATATTCTCGACAGTCTTTATAAAATTAAAATGCTGGAACCCCTTGTAGTCGTTGCTATCAACGCTTTTGACCGTGAGCAGGAGTACGGAGTGGCAGGCTTTCCTGATTATAAAAACAAGGGAGCTTCTGCGGATAAATATGAAAAGTTTATTGTCAACGAATTATATCCTTATATAAAAAAAATGACAGGGGTAAGAAAATTTCATTCCATCGGGATTGCCGGCTTTTCTTTAGGTGGAGTATCTGCGCTCGATATCGCATGGGAAAATGCGGACAAAATTGACAAGGTCGGCATATTCTCGGGTTCATTTTGGATTCGCGACAAGGATGCCTCTGATTCATCGTATTCCGATGAAAAGAACAGGATCATGATGAACAAAATAAAATCATCGCGGAAAAGACCTAAACTAAAATACTGGTTTTACGTGGGTGAGAATGAAGAAATCGCCGACCGGGACCGTGATGGAATCACCGATGTTGTAGATGACACGAAAGACCTGATCGGTTTGCTAAAACAGAAAAACCCATCAGTGCCAAAAGACATTACACTGGTCGTGGAGAAAAAGGGCAAACATGATTATGAGTCGTGGAGCGCAGTATTTCCGCAATTTCTTTTATGGGCTTACGGGAAATAATTGATTTTATAATAGAATTTACTAAAACATTCCATTACTGCGAATAGACTTTGATCTACTTTGTTCTCCTCACTTCTATTTTCCCGTTTTCAATTCTTACATCAAACTTTGGTTGTGGTTCTGTGGCAGGGCCATCTATAACTCTTCCATCTTCCAGCGAAAATACGGAACCATGCCATGGGCAACGAACGCAACTATTGTCAAGTAATTCACCTTCTGCTAACGGACCTCCCAGGTGTGAGCATGTATTTGCCAACGCTAATATTTTTCCATTTGTCCGGGCCAGTAATACGGATATTGCTCCGGCTTTAACGCATTTCATTTTATTATTCTCAAGCTCGTTTTCATTGAGCACCGCGACAAAATCTTCCGGATATTCTTCTGCAGTGGCCGTGTGATCAACTCCCATTTGCATACGATAGACAAGGTGCCCACCGAGATAGGCAGCCACAGACATTACGCAAAGCCCTGCCGTGGAAAAAGCGATTGCGGCATTTCTCGAATTTTTTTTCCTCCGTAACAAGAGCGACGTTACATACATGCCGGTCGCGGCAACATTTAACAGGCCATGCATCAAACCAAGTTTTCGCTCACTTCCGGTGGTGCCCGTCCAGTCTGTAACTCCGGTTACAGCGCTGCCAAGAGCACCTACGATGCCTATTGCCACAGCGGCATCCGCACCCGGTCTGTAATCTTCTTTACCTCCCAATTCCATGCAATCCAATACTGCAGCAGTAGTCCATGCACCGATGGGAACGTCGGTCAACACCGGATGCAACGGATGGCCAAGCCACGTACCATGAAGAAGATTTTTTATTTTTTGTCCTGTGTTTCCTCCAGCTTCGAAAGCATTCATGATGGCAGGCTGAATAGCTTCTCCGGCTGTGTCGAGCCATTCCTGGTTTTCAATAAAATCAATTGCTTCTTTCTGTATCATTGTGCTTATGTTTATTGTAAAAAAATGGTTTGATAGTCCGCTGAAAACTTTCTAACCTCTGGCACAAAATGAGTTACAAAAAGCTCACCAAATAACAGAACTTTCGTCCGTTTTAATTAACTAAAAAAAAAGACGGACGGAATAAAAATTACTTCATCAACCAATGCCGGGAAATTTTCGCATAAAATGGGCAATAGAAATAAAAAATGCTGTTTCGGTTTTGAACCGATTAATCTTTGCCGAATGACATAGAGTTGTTGTATTTTGTTTAAAGAAAATTCTCGCCTGGGGGAAATCTTTAAATGGAATCTTATCACACCAAAACAATAAAAAGATGCCTGTAGAAATCCGTGAATTAGTAATCAAAGCCACGATTGGAGTGGATTGGGAAAATAAAACCATCAATGACAGTTCAGCGAAATCCGGTTGCCCGCAACTGCCAACACCGGAAGAAATTGCCGCATTTGTCAATGAATATTTCCGAGACCGCAACGCTAAATCATTGACATTTGATCAACGGCAATTGTCAACATTTCTGAGAGAATGGCTGGCTCTGTTTCCTTCGACGCCTTAGAGCAGGGAATCTTGGGATTAGCTCAAAAGACGACCCTCTTTTGTTAAAAGACGAGTTGCATAATACCATTTGCTCCGCCTCCCTTTATATAATTGAGGATAGGGCCCCAGCCACATGCCATATCAACCACTTTGGTTTTGCCTTTTATACCAAGACTATCTGCTATAAATGCGTGTTTTTTTTGAGCTTCTTCAAGTGTCATTGAAAAATCTCCATCAAACCTGGCGCCCCTATAATCTGTCATTTCCCCAATACTCAAACGGAATATTTCGTCAATGATTGGTATATGTAAAGTCAAGATCATTTTTAGATGCCATTTGATATTTTTTATGTGTAACTAACCACGTACAATATACGTCGGTTATACAAATCACAAACCATAAACAAAGATTTGCTTTTTTTAAAATACTTATATTATAAGAATATCCAATCTTAAGATTAAACTATTTTCATTGCAGTTGGTGTGAAAAATAAATCCGGGAAATAAATTAATTGTTTTAAACAGCGCCATCTTGCCTAAGGTTTTCTGTCCTTCGATCGAACATGAAAACTTTCCAGTACTTTTAGTTCAAAAGTATTTGCCGGTTCTTAGACGATTCTACGCCATTAAACCATTTGCACCGCCTGCCCCGCTTCTCTGCGGGGAACACCAGACAAGGACCGCAGGTGGGCTTCTGCATCGTAGGTGAATACAGGCAAGAGCTGAAAAAAATTAAATTAGAAAAATATGGCAACAACAGCTAAAAGATCAATGATGTCAAGGCGTACAGTTATCCAGTCTGTTTTGGGTACTATTGGGGCAGGAATCACTTTGCCCTTATCGTCTTATGCGCAAATGCCGGAGAAATTACCTGGCAAGACTGACGTAAAAATTACGAAGCTTGAAACATTTTTGATCAAGCCCCGCTGGATTTTTCTTAAGATACATACAGATGCAGGCGTCGTTGGCTTGGGCGAACCGTTGCTGGAAGGGAGAGCCCTTACCATTAAAACAGCTATTGAGGAAATAGAACCCTACCTCCTGGGAAAAGA
>JBBSPT010000331.1:0-3836 GCA_038258515.1 Chitinophagales bacterium
ATAATTACGACGCTTCACCGCTTCGGAATCAGGAACAACTTCTTTCTTTAGGCGACCAAGCGTATCTCTCTCAACCTCACCTTGTGCATTTTTGTAAAAGCGGGTGAACTTATTACCACGATATGGGTTCACATCATCCTCGTCCAGCGATGTAAGCGGACGATAAACATCACCAACCCACTCACTCACGTTTCCGCTCATGTTATATAAACCATATCCATTTGGATAAAAAGATTTGATAGGACCAGGAATTGCTGCCCGATCATTCAGTCCACCTGCAACACCCATAACGTCTCCGTTACCTCTTTTAAAGTTGGCCAAAAACTGACCTTGCCAACTGCCACGACGGTTATCACGAAGACCATTTACATTTTTGCTCCATGAATAAACCTGCTGGTTTGAAATAACTTCCTCACCATGATTTTTTTCTTTTGTGCGGGGCTTAGGATTTTGTGCGATAATACCATAGGCTGCATATTCCCATTCAGCCTCAGTTGGAAGCCGGTAGCCGGGAAGTAAAATACCATCTTCAAAAGTGATTACCTTTCTCGGTCTTCCGCTAATGTCTTTCAATCCACCTTTTTTAGGAGCTGTTTTATTGTTGATCTCATCGGGATTCATGATGTAAGTGTCAGTGTTGAAAGTCTGTTCACCCTGTCCTCCTTTCATTGCTGCAATCGGCGCCCTTTTATTCAAATAACCTTTATCAATCAATATTTTCTCGTTGACCCTGTCAGTTCTCCAGATACAAAAATCATGAGCCTGTTCCCAGGTAACACCTACCACAGGATAATAATTATATGCAGGATAGCGGAAATAATATTCAACGTACGGTTCATTGTATGCCAGTTCGCTCCTCCACACCAAAGTATCCGGCAATGCCATTCTCATAATGGTAGTGTCATTATCGAATGTATTGGACAACCAATATAGATATTCGCGATAGTGGACGTTAGCGACTTCCGTTTCGTCAATGTAAAAAGAGTTGACACTTACTCTCCTTGGAATGTTATTCCAGTCTCCCATCACATCTTCCTCTTTTGCGCCCATGGTAAAAGTTCCGCCCTGAACGAAAACGAGACCAGGTCCTGCCTTTTGTTCATTCGCTTTCAGAACATGGAAGTTTCCATAATTCTTATCGTCATAGTTCCAACCGGTCACGGATGACTTATCCTTCTTCTTATGACAAGAAGAAAAAGCAAAGGATGCAGCCAGTAACAGGAACAATAAATTACGGCCGGAAAATGGTTTTAGCATGTGCATTCGTTTTGAAGAATTATTTAACGAAAGGTTTTCAGTGTTATTGTGTTGTGGATACGATATTAGAACAGCGAATATAAATACTTTATTTGGTTTTGGTTTGGCATTTGAAATCCTAATTCAGCGCGATTTTGAGACTTTTGCAATCTATTCACAAATTGGTATTCGCCTGCCGCAGAGGTCTTAGATCAAATTCAGCTTGCCCTGCATTCATAGTACTAAAATTTGACGTTGGTAATTGGAATTGATCGGATTATTACGCACGATATAGTACAATATTCAACTGGATGAAACGTTCAATTAATCTAAAAAACAGCTATTGCAAGACCAAAGCGTAGAATCAAATTTGCCGTAACGGGAAGCGACGTTTACGGTCTAGTGGTGCCTATATTGATTGCCCTTTTAAATAAAACATATATTTTTACAACTCCAAAAACTAATCCATATAGTTTAGCTCTACCTAACCAAGCCAATTTTACACATGAAACAAGTTTCTTTGAGATTAACGGCATTAGCCATGCTGCTGGGAAGTGCGTTTGCCGTTAATGCGCAAAGCGCCACAAATCCGATCAATGTTGTGACTACAGCGGTTCCATTTTTGAGAATTTCGCCAGATGCACGGGCAGGTGGTATGGGAGATGTAGGGATTGCTACAACACCTGATGCTAATTCACCGTTTTGGAACCAGGCAAAAATCCCTTTTGCCGTCAGCAAATCCTCTATAGCGTTAACATATACTCCGTGGTTGAAGGGGCTTGACCTTAATGATGTGTACCTTGCTTCTGCAGCCGGGTATCATCAGCTTGACGAACTACAGGCGATTTCAGCCTCGCTACGGTATTTCAGTCTTGGTAATATACAGTTTACAGATAATCTGGGGAACGATCTTCAAACATACAGGCCAAGAGAGTTTGCATTTGACGCCGGATACTCCCGTAAATTATCGGATCAGCTTGGTATTGGAATTGCGCTGAGATACATCAATTCAAACTTAGCCAGTGGGCAGTCTGTCAGCGGTTCTACTTATAAAACCGGCAGCTCTGTGGCCGGAGACCTTTCCATATTTCATGACGGAACGCAAGGCAGTACTGATGCTTCGGGATTGAACTGGGGAATCACTCTCTCTAATCTCGGAGCAAAGATTTCTTATACCAATGATGCTTCCGAAAAAGACTTTATCCCGGCAAACCTTGGGATAGGGATCGCTTATGTAAAAGCCTACGACGAAATCAATAAGATCACCTTCGGGCTGGATATCAATAAACTTCTTGTCCCAACACCTCCCGCGTTGGGAGATTCCGCAGGGCTTGCAAACTACCATAGCAAAGGAGTAGTGAGCAGTTGGTTCAGTTCGTTCGGCGATGCTCCTGGCGGCTTTAATGAAGAATTGAAGGAATTCCAAATATCTGTCGGAGCTGAATACTCTTACAATGATCAATTTGCTTTCAGAGCAGGTTATTTTTACGAAGCTCCCACTAAAGGCGACCGTAAATATTTTTCTGTTGGTGCGGGTTTAAACTACAATATGTTCGGGTTAAATTTTTCTTATCTCATCCCTTCAGGCAATGGGATAAACAGGAATCCCTTGTCGAACACTTTACGGTTTGGTATCATCTTTAATCTTGACAAAGATTCTGCGCCGGGTGTGACCGAGTAAGCAGCAAACATAATATCACCAGGATGCCTCAATTGTTTTGAGGCATTTTTGTTTTTGTTTCGCTCGCTTTCCAGTTCTCAGATCGACCTGCAATACCCTAATTTTACCAAACTTTGAAAATAAAATTTTTTCCTGATGTCTTTTAGAATTGGATTTGGAATCGACTTCCATCAGCTTGTTGCCGGTCGGGATTTGTGGATAGGCGGGGTCAAGCTTTCGCATGAAAAGGGTGCTCTTGGCCACAGCGATGCGGATGTATTACTTCATGCTATTTGCGATGCTATGCTCGGCGCCGCTTGTCTGGGCGATATTGGTTTTCATTTTCCTGATACTTCAAAAGAATATGAGAATATCGACAGTAAGATCTTATTGCAAAAAACTTTCCAGCTCGTGACATCCGCCGGCTTCATCGTGGGTAATATCGACTCCACGATTTGCATTGAAAAGCCAAAGATTCAACCTTATATTCCTTCCATGCAAAAAGTAATTGCCCCGATCATTTCTATAGAAGAAAATGCTGTTTCAATTAAAGCAACTACTTCAGAAAAAATGGGGTTCGTTGGGCGTGAAGAAGGTGTTGCCGCATATGCCAGCGTTTTACTCAAGTCCCTGGATTCAAACAAGTAGTTTTTATCACCAGTGTGCATTCTTATATTTGCCTGTATGCACGAAGTGGAAATTAAAATCATCAATAACTCAACGAATATTTTGCCAGAGTATGCCACGGATGGCTCTGCCGGTCTTGACCTTAAAGCTAACCTCACATCGCCAGTTGTACTGCAACCGTTGGAAAGAGCAATGATTCCAACCGGAATTTTCATTGAAATACCGCAGGGCTTTGAGGTTCAGGTAAGGCCACGAAGCGGGCTGGCAGCCAATCATGGAATTACCTGCCTGAATTCTCCGGGCACAGTAGATA
>JBBSPT010000332.1:0-3807 GCA_038258515.1 Chitinophagales bacterium
AAACCACTGCAAGAAGGCAAAAGAAATTCCTGAAACCAAAATCGCGGGTAACACCTCTTTTGCTTTTTTTACACCACACATTAGAATCACCAGGTAAGCCGGAAGTAAGACAGAAAGTATAGGAAGTGTTCTACCTACCATTTGCGAGATTGCCATTTCGGGGATTGATGAAACCTGTGATGCAACTGTAATCGGAATACCGATCGAGCCAAATGCGACAGGCGCGGTATTGGCGATGAGGCAGATACCGGCTGCGTAGAGAGGATTAAATCCTAAACCAACCAACATCGCTGCAGTAATAGCGACGGGTGCACCGAATCCGGCTGTTCCCTCGAGAAAAGCGCCGAAAGAAAATGCAATCAACAATGCCTGTATTCTTCTGTCCGGCGTTATCGAAGCCATGAAATGTTTTATGACAGAAAATTGGCCGCTACGCTCGGAAATATTAAATAAAAACATCGCTGCAACGATAATCCATGAAATTGGAAAAAGCCCATACAATGCTCCATTAAAGCTGGATAGCAACGCTAGATTCCAGGGCATTTTATAAATAAAAATTGCGACTAAAATTGCGACCAATGTAGCGGACAGACTGGCCAGGTAGCCTTTCATTTTTTTTATTGCCAGCGCCCAGAAAATGAAAAGAATGGGAATCACTGCCACCAGGGCAGAAAGAGGGAGGCTATTAAGCGGATCAATAATTTGTTTCCACGGCATTATTTCTTCGTTGAAAAAAGTTTTTGATTAAGATTTTTGATCAGCCTGGCAGAATCAGTTTCGACGAAAATTTTTTTTGCAGCAATCTTCAGGCATTTATTTGAGAATGTGATCATTCAACCAGTCGGCCATACGCTGCGGCCAGCTTTTTATACTTGCCAGCAAAGAACGGTTACCCATATTAAATCCATGTCCTCCTTCGGTATAGAGATGAACTTCTACCGGAACCTTTGCTGCCCTGTATTCCTGGAGCAATTTTACCACAGGAGCAGAACAACATTGATCATCAATTGCTGCCACCATAAACAATGGAGGAGCATTCGAACTCACTGAATCTGGTATGAATAGTGGGCCCGGGTATATTAGCATTTGAAAATTTGGCTTGCCGTCAAGGCGGTCTATTGGGTCAGGCGCTCCCGGGTTTCCCTTACCATCATCATAAGCAATCGCAGACACCACTTCACCACCTGCGGAGAATCCAAGAATTCCGATATGATCTGGTTTTATATTCCATTCAGCGGCCCTGCTTCGTATCAATCGCATTGCCCTGTAAGCATCTTCCTTCGGATGTTTATCTACTGAGTATGGCGAATTTTCCTCTCTTCCAAGACGATATTTTAACACAAAAGCAGTGATCCCTAAATTGGCTAAATATTGAGCAGGCTCAGTTCCTTCAGCATTGATCACCAACAAACGGTGTCCTCCACCGGGGCAGATAAGAACTGCAGTGCCGTTTGCTTTTTCCTTTGGAGGGAAATAAGCAGTGATAGATGGATTATTTATATTTTTTACCCAGTAATCTTTTTGTTCTTCAGGAATATTTTTGAGATTCTCAAATCCCGGAGCCCCGTTTGACCATAGAGGAATTAACTGTGAATTATCCTGGGCGGATACGTCGTTTTGAGATGCGACGATAAATGATAAAAATAGAAACGTACAGAATAAAGAAAGGTCTTTCATTCTTGAAAATTATTTTTTTAAAGATAATAGAAAGATGCAATTAAAATTTTATTCCTGAATTTGAATAGGTTAAAAAAATATTTTGTAGGATATTCTTTTGTAAACTTGCTAAAAATAATTCCAGGCAAATCCGATTGCATCCTCTTAGTTTGCTTGACGGCTGGCCTAACGTCGCATCCTTAAATTATTCTTCATGCAAAAAAACAATACTTCTTCTTCCCGCAGAAAGTTTATAAAACACATAACAGGGACTTCTCTTGCGATTGGTGCAGGAACATTTGCATCGCTTGCAGCAAATGAAAAACTTGAAGAACAAGTACTTCTTTATCAAAAAAAGTTTTCTTCTATTGACCAGGTTAATATCGCCGCAATTGGAATGGGGATCATGGGTTTTAATAATGTAAACCCTTCGCTAAAAGTTCCTGGTGTAAAGTTAGTAGCCGCTTGCGATTTGTACACTGGCCGGTTGAAAAGAGTGAACGAGGTGTATGGCAAAGATGTGTTTGTAACAAACGACTATCGGAAAATATTAGACCGGCAGGACGTCGATGCAGTAATTATTTCTGTAGATGATCATTGGCATGCCCGAATTGCAAAAGCCGCGTTGCAAAAGGGAAAACATGTGTATTGCGAAAAGCCAATGGTGCATTATATCAGCGAAGGAATGGGAGTTGTAGAGGCTCAAAAAGCGAGCAACAAAGTGTTCCAGGTTGGAAGTCAGCGGGTGAGCAGCATCTTGTATGAGAAGGCCCGCGAGTTATATAATGCAGGAGAAATAGGAAAACTCAATATGGTAAATGCTGTTTATGACCGGCAGGATGCGCTCGGTGCATGGGAATATACTATGCCATTGGATGCTTCACCTGAAACGGTAGACTGGGACAGGTACATAGAAGGAATGCAGAAAATTCCTTACGATCCAAAAAAGTTTTTTTGGTGGAGAAACTATCGTGAATTCGGAACAGGAGTTGCGGGAGATCTTTTTGTACATCTTCTCTCAGGAACTCATGTAATTACGGGATCAAAGGGGCCGGAAACCATCTATGCATCGGGGCAGCTATCATATTGGAAAGACGGACGCAACGTACCCGATATCATGACCGGTATTATGAGTTATCCCGAAACAGCCGAGCACTCTCCATTTCAATTAACGCTGCAGGTTAATTTTGTGAGTGGAACCGGCGGGTCGGAAGTCACAAGGTTTGTTGGGGAAGAAGGTACGATTGATATTAGTGGAGATGGACTCAGGGTCCATCACAGCATCATGGCTAAAGCGCCCGGCATTGGCGGATGGGATGCGCTGAACACCTATCCGGAGGAAATGCAAAAGGAACTAATGCAAAAGTACAATGAAAAATATTCCAAAGAAAGTCAGACACGGCCATCGAAGGATGATATTGTTTATAAAGAACCGGCAAATTATAATGAGCACCTGCAACATCACATCAACTTTTATGAAAGTGTCAGAACAGGAAAGCCGGTAGCGGAAGATGCAGTGTTTGGTTTCAGGGCTGCAGCTCCTTGCCTGGCTTGTAATGAAAGTTATTTCAAAAAGAAAATTATTCATTGGGATCCTATAAAGATGCAGCTTAAGAACAGTTGATTGCTATCGTTTTTCAATAAAAAAAGAATGGATACTATAAAGGTTGCCACCGCTCAGTTTGAACACCGGAGTGGCGACAAAAATTACAACCTGAATAAAATTGATGAGCTTACAAGAGAAGCTGCGGCACAAAACGCGGATGTTATTACGTTTCACGAATGTTCAGTAACCGGGTATTCATTTGCAAGACATCTTTCTAAACAAGAACTTTTGGAAATTGCAGAACTTATCCCCGGAAACAGTACAACAAAACTTGTGGAAATCGCTGCGAAGCACAACATCATCATTTTGGCAGGGCTTTTCGAAAAAGATAAAGAGGATAATATTTACAAGGCATACGTCTGTGTAAACGGGGAAGGACTGATAGCAAAACATCGTAAACTTCACCCTTTTATTCATGCGTCAATTACTCCTGGAAAGGAATACACCGTTTTCGATATCAAAGGTTGGAAATGCGGGATTCTCATTTGTTATGATAATAACATTATAGAAAATGTGAGAGCCACAAGTTTGTTGGGTGCTGAAAT
>JBBSPT010000333.1:0-3785 GCA_038258515.1 Chitinophagales bacterium
CGTTGCAAGATCAGTTGTAAGAATATTTTCAGCCGAAGTAGCTCTTGCTATTTCAGCATTGAGGTCACCCGAACCTGAAGATGCCATTGCATCCACGTAAGTTTTGGTTGCTTTCTCACTTGGATATTTTGTATCAGAGTTAGAAGTGAAAGTTCCGTCAGTGCTTTTGTTTGATGCGTCTTCTTTTGCCGAAAGATCTCTTGTAGCGCTTGAAGATAAATAGTAAGCTGCCAGCATTACCGCAGTATCGGAAATATTTAATTTGTTTGCCAGTGATGATGTAATATTAGCTGCACCTGAATAAGGAGCTAACATTGCTGCTGTATCAGTAATATTTAGCTTACGTGAAATTGAAGAATTCACGTCATCTGATAATTTTGAAATCGTGACACTTCCATCCGCAATTTTATTTGTTGATATTGCCCTGTCTGCTATTGTTGGGGCCGGATACAATCCGGTCAAATCCCCTGAAGCGTTTCCGGAAGGAGTTGCACTTAGGGCGTAGGCCACACTTTGCAGTTGAGTGATTCCTGCCAGACTAAAGTTGCTGGAACCGTTGGGATCTATTTCCAGCTTTATATATTTTTTCCCGGTGGCCCAGTTTGTGCTGGCTATGGAACCTGAAACACTATTAGCGCCCGGACTACCGATGATGATATTGAACAGTCCCACATAGTTTGTCTTCACCCTCCTGGTTTCCTGGTAAGCCGACAGCCCGTTTGCAGCACTATCTACGAGAGTGAGACGAACTGTAATGTCCTGGTAGGTAATCGGAGCTCCCGATGCATTTCTCGCGATGCCCTGGTAGTTCATTTGTTGAGGCACCTGGGCCTGAGCCAATGCCATTGAGCTCACCAGAATTAATGCGAATAAGATTCGTTTCATAAAAGGAATGGATTATAGTTTTTCTATGTTAAAAGTGCCCTGTTTTATCAAATCTCCATAAGGGCCGAGTAGCAGTATCCGGAAATAATAGGCTCCTGATGCTTTATTTGTTAAGTCCCATTTAAATGTGCTGGTAGAATAATGTAGATCAAACTCTTTTATGCCAAGTAATTTGCCGTCCCGGCTCAATAGCTGGATGGAAATTTTACCCGCGGCTACGGACCTGAAATCTATATAAACAACATTGTGAGTAGGAATCGGGTAAAAGCGGACTTCCTCATTGGTCCATTTTGGAGCGAGATAATTATAAACGATATGCGTTTTGTCAAAAGGTTGCAACACGCCACTGGTCACGTTCCAACTGCGGGTAACAAAAGAATTCGAATAGGAATTTTCTCCAAAGAACGTTTCTGTAATGGTGGATTCACCGATGCTCCAGTCTAATAAAAAATCTTTTGTGATTATTGCTGTTCCTCCGCCTGAATTAGAAGTTGCAGGCAATTCAGAAGGCACTTTCAACTGGGACTTTCCTTGAAATGAAATAAATACCAGTACTATAAGTATCGTTTTTCGCATTGGATATTAGTTTATTGATGTTCCAACCCTTATAATGATCTTAACAATGCTGGCATTCGGAGGCGACACAAGTTCGCGGCAGTGAATATTTAAATTGCTATTACCAATATTCGCGTGTTGATAGTTATAGGTTATTTCAAAACGAAGACAGCACAACTTAAGTATGTGGAAGACAAAAATCGTTGCAGAAGAGTTTAAGTTGCAAAAGCTTGGGCGAAAATCTTTTACATTGCATCAAAATTCATTATGAAAGAGAAAAAAATTATCACTGTATTTGGCGCCACCGGCTCTCAGGGTGGAGGTCTCGCGAGAGCTATTCTCCAGGATACTGAAGGAGAATTTACAATCCGCGCTGTTACGAGGGATGCGCAATCTGATAAAGTGAAAGAGCTCGAGAGTATGGGCGCTGAAATAGTGGTAGCCGACATAGATGATATTGAAAGTGTGAAGCAGGCCATGCACGGTGCATACGGCGCGTACTGCGTAACTTTCTTTTGGGCTCATTTTTCTCCCGAAAAAGAAATGTCTCATGCCCAAAATTTTGCGCAGGCAGCAAAGGAAGAAGGAATCACTCACCTGATTTGGTCAACGTTGGAAGACACGAGGATATTAGTCCCGTTGTCGGACAATCGAATGCCAACGTTAGGCGAAAAGTATAAAGTTCCTCACTTCGATGCCAAGGGTGAATCCGATCATTTTTTTATTGATCAGGGCGTACCAACAACATTTTTACTGACTACTTTTTATTGGGACAACCTTGTGTATTCAGGTATGGGGCCTAAAAGAGGAGAGGACGGAAAGTTGGTAATTGCATTTCCAATGGGGAAAAGTCCACTGCTTGGAATCGCGGCCGAAGATATAGGTAAATGTGCGTTTGGTATTTTTAAAAAAGGCACGGGCATGATTGGCAAAAGAGTCGGTATCGCCGGCGATAATCCGACTGGCGATGAAATGGCAAATACGCTTTCTAAAGTTTTGGGCGAGGAGGTGGTGTACCACGCCATTTCGCCAGAGACATACAGGAACTTAGGTTTTCCCGGGGCAGAAGACCTGGGGAATATGTTTCAATATTATAACGAGTTTGCAAAGGAATTCGCCGCTGCGAGAGATATCGGATTTGCAAAGGAATTGAATCCTGAATTGAAATCTTTTGAAATGTGGGCGAAGGAAAATGCAAAAAAAATTCCGTTAGCATAGATTGCAAAAAACGTTACTGTAAAAAATCTGCTCAATCCGCCTGTTTGAAAATTCCTGGAAAGAGAAGGAATCGATTTTGTAAAACGCAGAATGCTTTCATCTGCAAACAAATTGATCAGTGCTCAACGGAACAAGAAAGCTTAGCTTAAGGCAATGCCAGATTGGCCCATGAGCGGATTCTAACATCATAGAAAGAGAATGGTAAAGTTATAATCACAAGGCCTGTTTTCCCTTCCCTAAAGTGAGCGCCTATAGCGGAAAAGGCGACACAAACCGTAATGAAAATTTTAAGGAAAATAAAAACACTCAGGTATGCGGGTTTTTATTCGTCGGAGTTTCACGGAATGCTTTGTTATAATTTAGAAGTTTGTCTGTGAAACTGACAGGACAACATAATTTTCTAATCATAGCCCATCTGGTTGGCCCGTACTCAGCGGAAGTTTGTCATCTAAATTCATGAACTCACTAGAAATAATTTCTTCGGAACTATATTGCTTTAATATTGACGCCAAATCATTCGGATCAAAAGATACCGCCCAACTCCACACTCCAAATCCTCCATGTTGATTCACAGCTCTGCACCATTCGTCTAAGTAAGCTCTTTTGGTTTTATTCTGCTCGTTATCCTGTCCTTTCGTTTCAAGAATTAAATTCTCGCCGTTATTAAGTTTAATAATAAAGTCGGGAAAATATCGTCTTACTACTCCTTGGTAATTATAATAAATTACAAAATTTAAATGATCATTCTTCACAAATGAATCTACTAATTCAGATTCATTAATTGTTTTTGCTTCCAAATATTCCCATTTGCTGTCTACCACAACGAAGTTGATATGAGTCTTATCAAATGCCTCATTGGGTTTACTTGTCCACCAGGTTCTGATGCCGCCAGATGAACGGATAGGATTCTCTTTATCAAATACTGGCGTTAATGCTTCTGTGTTAACTGCTCTGATTTCATTCCAAATGTGCTGAACTACTTTGTTCATGTTAAGCATTATCAGGATTCGTTTTCTTGACTCGTCCTGATTGAACAAAGGATTTTTAATTACAATTTTGTTGGAGTAGATAAACTTTTCAATAATTCCGATTAGCTGAATTAAAAATGTTTCCTTGCTTCCTTTCCA
>JBBSPT010000334.1:0-3783 GCA_038258515.1 Chitinophagales bacterium
AAATCTCTTATGGCACATAAGAGCATTGTAATTGTTGTTAATCGTTGTTGTCCATCAACGATACCAAAAAGTTCATCGCTCTTTTTGTAAACGACAATAGAGCCAATAAAATAGTCTGTTTCACTATCTATTATTGTGTCGCGCCAGAATTCAGAAACCTGTTCTTTTTCCCATGAATAGGGTCTTTGGAAACGGGGAATGTGATAATAGCCAGTTTCAAAAACCTTTCTTACCTCTTTGTCTAATGATGTTATTTTCATAATAAACGTGATGTCGCTGTCCCGTCCTGAAAGAAGTTGTCATTTTTATTCATTGAAATTATTGATAAATATTTTCTCCCACATCATATTTGTTTTTAGTTTTTTAAAATGCTGGTTGCATTTTATCGTGAATAAATCCACCCTGATTTCCCATTTCAAATTTGATTAATTTTGAACGCTCTATGCATACTAATCAAGCGGGATTAATTCGAACACGAAGCCACTCTCTCAATTCTGATTTCCTGGAAAGACACGTGAAAGTTGATTTTTATCTTCCTCCTATTACAGGCATTTCGACGAACATTACCCTGTTATTGATAAACGATGGCCAGGACCTGGTGACGATGCACTTTGAAAATATATTAAAGGAGCTTTACAAGAGCGGGAAGATTGCTCCCATACTCTGCGTGGGCCTTCATTGCAGCGCTGACCGAAAAAATGAATATGGTACAGCAAAACAATTAGACTATGCCGGTCGTGGTACGAAGGCACACGCTTATCACTCTTTTATCCTGGAAGAATTACTGCCATTCATCGATCAGCAATTCACGGAATTTTCATTCAAAGAAAAATCATTTTGCGGATTCTCACTTGGTGGTTTGAATGCATTGGATATCGTCTGGAACAATCCCACCATCTTCACAAAGGTTGGAGTGTTCAGCGGTTCTCTCTGGTGGCGCAATGTAAGCCAGGACGATCCGGCATTCGATGAAAAAAATCATCGGATCATGCACAGACAGATAAGGAACGGAACTTGTTTGCCGGGATTAAAATTTTTCTTTGAGACAGGCACGCTGGATGAAACTGCAGACAGGAATAACAATGGAATTATCGATTCTATAGATGACACGCTCTCAATCATTGAAGAACTCATCGTGAAAGGCTACGATCCCGCAAATGATATTCAATACCTGGAAATTAAAGATGGAAAACATGATGTGGCAACATGGGCGCGGGCACTACCTATCTTCCTGGAATGGGGTTGGGGAGTAAAAAATAAATAGTGCTTAACGCTTTCATGAAGCCTTGTGCGACGTTTCACTTCGCTCAAAACCGCCAACTTTTTTTTGTGAATGTAAACCAACTTGTTCTACAACGTCAAAAATGCAATCTCACAAAAGCCTCCATGGCAGCATATCTCGTGAGACCGAGTCGTGCATATAAGTCTGCGGTATTCGCATTTCTTTCCTCAGCGCGCTGCCAGAATTCACGATTGTCACTGCCCTGGAAGGGAACACTGTCTTTCTGTGACTGGTGTATAAAAATACCGTATCGTTTTTTTCTGACCTGGTCCGGACTCATGGGCACTGCCATTTCTATTTCTGCGATATCCCATTCTTCCCATGCCCCTTTGTACAGCCATACGCGGCAATCTGCTAGCCAATCATCGCCCTCTTTTTTCAGTTGTTCAAGAGCAGCAAGCACAATGTCGATACAAACTTTATGAGTGCCATGTGGATCTGCAAGATCGCCGGCAGCAAAAATCTGATGAGGTTTTATCTTGCGTAAAAGATCAACTGTCAGTTTCACATCCTTATCGCTCATCGGCTTTTTTTCTATGGTCCCTGTTTCATAAAAAGGAAGATTCATGAAATGGATTTGCTCTTCAGTGAGGCCAACATATTTGCAGGTAGCCCTCGCCTCGCATCGTCTTATCAACCCTTTGATACTCCTGATCTCAGGACTGTCTATTTCACTTGCTTTCTTTTCGTTGATATAAGCAGAAGCCTGTTTAAATATTGATTTGCTGATGGTATTGTCAATATCAAAAATGCTTTCGAAGCCCACGGTGAAATCAAGGAAGCGGGTCACGAATTCATCTGTCACTGCTATATTTCCACTTGTTTGATAGGCCACATGCACGTCGTGTCCCTGGTCGTGAAGCCGCATGAATGTTCCTCCCATGCTGATGATATCGTCATCGGGGTGAGGAGAAAAGATGAGAACTCTCTTTGGAAACGGCAATGATCTTTCCGGGTGATTCGGAATGACGGAAGCGGGTTTGCCACCTGGCCATCCCGTTATGCTATCACGAAGCATGTAATAAACCTCAAGATTTATTTCATAAGCATCACCTTTCTCTGCCAATAGATCACTAAGCCCAAATTCATTGTAATCGTGATCGGTGAGGCTTAGCACCGGCTTATCTAACTTAAGAGCCAGGCTTACCACAGAGCGCCTTATTATTTGAGGTGTCCATTCGCATTCCCCCGTGAGCCAGGGTGATTTAAATCTTGTCAATTCCGAGGCCGCAAACTCATCGAGCACGAAAGTGCAATCGTCATGATTTTGCAATAAGGATGCAGGAACTTCTTCGGTTGGCCTGCCTTCTACAGCCCTTTGTATTACCGGCGCTTTTGTTTTGCCCCAGGCCAGCAAAATTATTTTTCTTGATTTCAGGATCGTGCTTATGCCCATCGTAATTGCCATCCGCGGTACCTGCGAGATATTGGCAAATTCCTGGGAATTCGCTATTCGCGTAGAGTTGTCAAGCGTTATGAGTCTCGTTTTGGAATAGACCGGCGAGCCTGGTTCGTTAAACCCAATGTGCCCGTTGCTTCCTATTCCCAATATTTGCAGATCAAGCCCTCCGGCCTCTGCAATCTTATTCTCGTAATCTGCGCAATGTTCTTTTACCTTTTCTCTCGGGATAAGGCCATTAGGGAGAAAATAATTATTGGGATCGATATCTGTTTGTTCAAACAAATATTTGCGCATGAAATAATGATAGCTGTTCAGCGCATCCGGCTCCATCGGATAATACTGATCGAGGTTAAAAGTGATCACGTTTTTGAAACTCAATCCTTCCTCGCGATGCATCCTTACAAGTTCCGCATACAAGGATTTTGGTGTAGAACCCGTTGCGAGACCTATTACTGCTTTCTTGCCTTGTGCATTTTTTTCTTTGATAAGATCAGCAATTATCCGGGCAACATGTGCAGATCCTTCCTGAGGCGTCGGAAAAATTTCAACTTCAATTTTCTCGAGTGAATCGATCATGTATTCTCTGTTTTTTTTAATTGTTCCATTAAGATAGTAACGCCCGGAGAAGATAAATTTTCACGGGAGTAGCCGTTTGTTTTAAGGAAAACGAAGATAAGATGATTAAGATAATACTTCAAAATATCGCCGGAATGTTCGAAGGTCTTTATCAATACCTGGTTTTCAACAGTCACCAGTTTTAAAATACCGTTCAACATTGGTTAGAACACTGCCAATAATTCTGTTTGTATAATGAGGAAAAAAACGGTATTTTTCTTTAACTCTTTACCAAAACAAAATCAGATGAATACAGAAATCTTCAATCATGTAAACTGGCTAGCCGTCCTGGTAGCCGGTCTCGCTTATTTCTTTTTGGGCGCCATTTGGTACACAACATTATTTGGCAAAAAATGGCAATCGTATAATGCAGCTTTGATGCACGATCCAACCGCGAAAAAAGGAGCGACAGGTATAATGGTCCTTTCACTAATCTTGATGGTGGTGTGTGCCTTCGCATTATCGCTGATTGCGGAAACCTTCA
>JBBSPT010000335.1:0-3767 GCA_038258515.1 Chitinophagales bacterium
ACCGCCGGCTTCAGCCATATCTTTCATTCTTCTCATAAACTCTGGCCGGGTTGCAACTACAGGCATGCTTTCAGCGCTCAGACCTTTTACCTCAACCGAGACATGGAGAGATGGATTTTCAATTTTAAAAAGTTCTTTCAGTTTTTCAGTCTCATCTTTTGATAAAACACTTTCAACGTTTTCACTTTTATCAATGAGGTTGTCCGCAATATCTGCATCCACTCTCACAAACTGTACATCGGTCCACTTCATCTCCATGTTGTTGATGAAAGCAGTGTCAACGATGGTCTCAAGTTTTACCACTACATAGCTTTTTTGCTCTGCAGCTTTGATATAAGTATTTTGCTGAACGGGGTCTGACGTATAAAGCATGACCAGTTTTCCATCTTTATTTTTTTGCAATGTCTCGGTGGCAAGACGGTATTCTTCCATCGTATAAAACTTGCCACCTGCAGCATCTTCGTACAAGTTGAACTTGTTGGCTTTCTCCAAAAATTTGTCCTCGGTAATCATCCCGTACTTTACAAAAACCCCGAGACTTTCCCATTTTTCTTCAAAGGCTTTCCTGTCTGCTTTGAAGATTTCTTCAAGTTTATCGGCCACCTTTTTGGTGATGTAAGAATTGATTTTTTTTACATTCGGATCTCCCTGTAGGTAACTGCGGCTTACATTCAGTGGAATGTCCGGACTGTCAATAACTCCGTGCAGCAACATTAGAAATTCCGGGACAATGTCTTTCACTTCGTCCGTTACGAAAACCTGGTTACTGTATAATTGTATTTTATCTTTTTGGTTGTCGAAGCGCTGTTTGATTTTTGGAAAATATAAAATACCCGTCAGGTTGAAAGGATAATCAACGTTCAGATGAATCCAGAATAAAGGCTTCTCACCAAAGGGATACAATTCTCTGTAAAAATTTTCATAATCTTCTGTAGTTAATTCACTTGGCTTTTTTGTCCAGGCAGGAGAAGTATTATTTATTGGCTTGTCCTCTTCTTTATCTTCTCCCTTTTCTTTTTTATCAGCATTATCATCAATAAAAAATATTGGAACGGGTAAAAATCTACAGAATTTTTGAAGTATGTGCTTTATTCTTTCAGGCTCAAGAAATTCTTTACTTTCTTCATTTATATAAAGTACCACATCGGTTCCGCGATTTTCTTTCTCTATTTCTTCCAACACAAATTCAGGGCTGCCATCGCATTCCCATCTTACTCCTTTCGATTCCCTTTTATAGCTTTTTGTGATCAATTCTACCTTTTCACTTACCATAAAAGAAGAATAGAAGCCAAGTCCAAAATGCCCAATGATATTGGCCTCGTTTTTACCTTTGTATTTTTCTAAAAATTCCTCAGCGCCGCTAAAAGCAACCTGGTTAATGTACTTATCCACTTCCTCTTCTGTCATTCCCACGCCCTTATCAGAAATTGTCAGTGTCTTTTTTTCTTTATCAATGCTCACCGTAATTTCGATATTCCCAATATCTCCTTTCACTTCGCCAAGTGATGCAAGCGTTTGCAGTTTTTGAGTTGCATCTACGGCATTGCTGACTAACTCACGAATGAAAATTTCATGATCGCTGTAGAGAAACTTCTTGATTATAGGGAAGATATTTTCAGTTTGTACGCGGATATTTCCTTTTTGCATAATTTTTTTTGTAGAAAAGTTTCAAAATAAATGCCATGAATCAGTTTTATGACAACATGACAAAGCATTAGATATTTTACGGGAGAAAACGTAGTGATTATTCAGGCCGCACACTGCCACTTCCGGATTTTTGAATATCGGGCGAAGGAGGATTACCCCGATAAAAAATATCCCCACTCCCGCTAACTTTTGCTTCTAAGTGAGCACTTGCAAAAATATGGGCATTGCCGCTTCCTGAAATTCTGACCCGTGTATTTTCACTCTTGAGATCAGCACATTTAAAGTCGCCGCTTCCACTTATCCTGGCATCAAAATCTTTAGTGCGTCCGTGCAGACTTATATTTCCGGAACCTCCTATGGATGCTTCAATTTCGGGAGCATCCACACCTCCATTGATGTCCCCCGATCCCGAAACGGCAATTTCAATGCGGCTATCATTTTTGATTATTCCCTTGATTGATATATCTGCAGACCCGGATGTTTTAATTTGGTTTAAGGAAGGGGCTGTTACATACACTTTGGCGTGGTCATTACTTACAGATGTATTTTGCTTGTAGTGGATATTCAGCGTACCATCTTCCACTTCTGTCACAATTGAAGACAAGATATTTTCATCATTTTCCACGGAAACAGCATAAGACTCGCCAGGCTGAATTTCAACATCTATGGAACCTGAAGTTTTAACTCCATGAAAATCTCCCACATTTCGATCTTCTGTCTCAACGTTGCCGTTTCCCGAAAGATAATCTCCAGTTAGGCCTGCGCACGAACTTAAAAAGATAATTGAACAAAGACCAACAACTGAATTTTTCATTATCGTGTGTTTAAGAATTAAAGTGATCGCAATTTACAAACTTCAATAAACTTTCTACCTTCGCCTGCAAATGACGGAAAAAATATTGATCCTCGACTTTGGCTCACAGTACACTCAACTCATTGCCAGGGCCGTTCGAGAAGCAAATGTCTATTGTGAAATTGTCCCGTTCAACAAGGAAATCGTTTTTACTAAAGAACTGAAAGGAATTATACTTTCGGGTTCACCATTTTCCGTAAATGATGAAAGGGCTCCCTCTGCGGACATCAAAGGCTTTGCGGCACATGTCCCCGTATTGGGAGTTTGCTATGGTGCTCAGCTCACTGCGAAGCTCTACGGTGGTGTGGTCGAGAAGAGTGATAAACGAGAATATGGAAGGGCCAAACTTCAAATAAAAGAGTCTGACGAATTGTTGGCGGAAATCAGGAATGATTCTGACGTTTGGATGAGCCATAGCGATACGATAAAAAAACTTCCTGATAACTTTGTATTGACTGCATTTACCCACTCAATACCAGTTGCTGCGTTCAAAAGCAGCGCTTCCAAATTTCCCATTTTTGGCCTCCAGTTTCACCCCGAAGTTTACCATTCTGCCGAAGGCAAAAAATTACTAAAAAACTTCCTTGTAACCATATGCGGTTGCAAGCAGGATTGGACACCGGCTCATTTTATCAACGATACCGTTTCTGCCCTTAAGAAGAAAATCGGTGATGGAAAAGTAGTGATGGGACTAAGTGGTGGTGTGGATTCCACCGTTGCCGCCACATTAATTCACCGGGCCATTGGGAAAAATCTCTTTGGAATTTTTGTGGACAACGGACTCCTTCGAAAGGATGAATATGGACAGGTCTTACAGTCTTGCGAAAGGATTGGCTTGAACATAACAGGCGTGGATGCAAAGGATCATTTTTATACAAAGCTTGCGGGCAAACCGGAACCGGAAGATAAAAGAAAAGCCATTGGAAAATGCTTTATTGAAGTCTTCAACCAGCAGGCTCAGAAGATCAGGGGAATTGAATTTTTAGGACAAGGAACTATTTACCCCGACGTGATAGAATCCGTTTCCGTTCACGGACCGTCGGTGATGATCAAATCGCATCACAATGTTGGCGGGCTGCCTGCTCACATGAAATTGAAATTGATTGAACCATTACGGTCACTATTTAAGGATGAAGTGAGAAAGGTGGGACAAGAACTTGGAATTCCGGACGATCTCCTGAACAGGCATCCATTTCCCGGGCCGGGCCTGGCGATCAGGATATTGGGTGAAGTAACCGAAGAAAAGGTACAGTTGTTGCAGGAAGCA
>JBBSPT010000336.1:0-3761 GCA_038258515.1 Chitinophagales bacterium
ACAGCCGTTGTACGCAATGGAAGATGCAGTAAGGGCAGTAGAACATTTTGTGACTTTGGATTATGGAGATTGGCACACGATTGATGAAAGTGTACAGTTCGTGTACCTCGATGCCGGTCACATCATCGGAAGTACTACAGTTCATTTAAAAATAAAAGAAGACGGTAAAGAAACACGCCTTACTTTTTCGGGTGATGTGGGGAGATATAGGGATGTGATTTTAAAATCTCCGGATGAATTTCCGCAAGCGGATTATATAATTATGGAATCAACTTATGGGAATAAGTTGCACGACCGGCAAACAAGCTCACCAGACGATCTTCTTCACTGGATAACCGAAACCTGTCTTCAAAAAAAAGGAAAACTGATCATCCCTGCTTTTAGCGTTGGCCGGACACAGGAAATTTTATTTTCATTGAACCAGCTTGAAAACGAAAACAGGTTGCCTTCGTTGAAATATTTTGTTGACAGCCCGCTGAGTTTAGAAGCAACGAAGGTGATAGAAAGTTATCCTCAATATTTTAATAGCAGGATTCAAAAAATATTACTCAGTGACAAAGATCCTTTCAGCTTTAAAGGTTTAAAGTTTGTTCAAACAGTTGAAGAAAGTAAATCTCTTAATTACCTGGATGAGCCCTGCGTTATTATTTCAGCCAGCGGAATGGCAGATGCCGGGAGAGTGAAACATCACATCAGTAATAACATTGAAAATAGCCGAAATACGATTTTGTTTTCGGGTTATTGCGAACCGAATTCACTGGGGGGAAGATTGAAATTGCATCCAAAGGAAGTAGGAATTTTTGGAGTTGGGCACGAAGTGAATGCGGAAATAGCAGAGATCAAGAGTATGAGTGCGCACGGGGATTACAACGATTTGAGCCAATGGCTTTCCTGCCAGGATCCGAAACTGGTGAAGAAATTATTTTTAGTTCATGGTGAATATGATGTGCAAATAGATTTTAAAAACCGCCTAATCGGAAAAGGATTTACAGACGTAGAAATTCCCGAAAGGCATTTCGAAATTGGATTGGGTTAATTGAATTTTTGTAGTGAAAAAAGTCTGTGTCGTTATTCTCTGAGTGCAAAAAATTATTTTAAGGAATAGATCCGGTTCACATACTTTCCTATTATATCAAACTCGAGATTCAAAAGCATTCCGGGCTGCACATATTTCATGTTCGTGTGCTCGAAAGTGTATGGAATAATGGCCACACTAAAAGTATTTACTCCCACATTGAAGATCGTGAGACTTATTCCATTTAAGCTTATCGATCCTTTTTCTATCACCAGGCCTGCAAATTTTTCATCAAACTCAAAAGTGAATTCATAACTGCCGGCGAGATCTTTTTTCTCACGGCAAATGGCGGTACCATCAGCATGGCCCTGAACGATATGTCCGTCTAATCTCCCATTCATCATCATTGATCGCTCGAGATTTATGACATCGTTAATCTTCCAGTTGCCCAAGTTGGTTTTGTCCAAAGTTTCCCGGATGGCAGTTACCCTGTGCTTGCCATCACGAATTTCTTCGATTGTCAGACACACTCCGTTGTGGGATACGCTTTCGTCAATTTTCAAATAAGGAGCAAGCTCACTGCTGAGCGAAAAAGTTCTATTCGAGCCCGAGTCCTTAATATTGGTTACAGTTCCTAACGCTTCGATGATACCGGTGAACATAGATTTTTGTTATAGTTTTCCTTTTGGAAAATAAATGACCTTTAATTGACTTGAGAATGTAAAAAATTATTTTATCTTCGCCCTCCGAAAAAATCAAAAGGAAAATTTTATGCTCATTATTGATTCAAAAGATTGCGAAAATATTGACAAAGCTCTCAAAAAGTACAAGAAAAAATTTGAAAAGAGCCGTACGTTATTGCAACTTCGTGAGCGCCAAGCTTATATCAAGCCTTCAATAAAGCGTCGTCATGAAGTATTAAAGGCGGTTTACAAGCAGCAGATTGATAGCGGCAAAATAGAAGTGTAATAAATTAGTTCGATAATATTCGTCCGGTAGATGAAGGTTTGTTAACTTTATTCTACCGGTTTTTTTATGCCTTTATCTGAAACATACCCCATACAGAAATTTCTCGATTACCTCACCTATCAAAAAAGATATTCGCCAAATACGATCATTTCTTATCGAACTGACCTCTCAGCTTTTTTTGATTTTGTTGTTATGGAATATAATAGTGTTCCGATGCAGGAAATTTCACCGGCAATTGCGCGATCGTGGCTTGCGACTTTAAAAGAGAATAAATTAGCTTCGAAAACGGTGAACAGGAAAATTTCCGCGCTGAAGTCATTCTTTAAATACCAGTTGAAATCAAATTCTATCGAATCAAATCCTGTCTCAGCAATAAATTCGGTCAAGGTGAGCAAACGGCTTCCTTCATTTATTGCTCAAAAAGATATGGCTACATTATTTGAATCAGCCGAATTTTCGGGTGATTTTCAGGGAGATACCGAACGATTGGTACTGCGTCTTTTTTACAGCACCGGTATAAGATTGAGTGAGCTGTTGAATCTTAAAGGCGGGCAAGTTGATCGGAGCAATGGAATAATTAAGGTGTTGGGGAAAAGAAACAAAGAACGAATTATACCAGTAAATAATGATCTTCTGAATGAGATAGATGAATATGTTGCAAAGAAGAAGGAAATGTCATTTGGAGATGAAGATAACTTTCTACTGTTAAATGTGAAAGGGAAGAAACTCTATGCTAAATATGTGTACAGGCTCGTGCGGAAGCACATTAGCTCGGTGTCGTCCAATGAAAGGAAAAGCCCACATGTGTTGCGCCATACTTTTGCCACGCACCTGACTAATAATGGGGCAGATATGAATTCAGTGAAAGAATTGCTGGGGCATTCCAGCTTAGCATCAACGCAGGTGTACACTTCCAATTCGATAGAAAAACTAAAAGATGTCTATAATTTATCTCATCCGAAATCGCAAATTGAATGATAATTTTTTTTGAATATTGAGTTCTGGAATGTAATTTAATGGCTACTTTATTGCTTACTTTCAAATAGGATTTTCCTATGGAAAATAAAAATCACAAGGTTTCTATATTGTTCACTTTAAAATACATGAATTATATGAACGTAAACATTCAAACACTTCATTTTGATGCAGACTCCAGGTTAGTTTCTTACGTAGAGAAGAAGCTTTCAAAGCTTACCCAGTTCCACGACCAGATCACTAAAGTGGAAGTGTTCCTAAAACTGGATAACGTTGTGCATAACATTAAAGATAAAGTTGCGGAAATTAAAGTGCACGTTCCGAGGCACGATTTTTTTGTGAAGCACTCTTCCAAATCATTTGAAGAGAGTTTTGATTTCGCCCTCGATTCAGTCATCAATCAAATAAAACGAAAGAAAGAAAAGTTGGCAGCCTGAATATTAAAGTTTTTTTTTCTACTCCCCCGGAATCCCCGGGGGAATTTTTTTTACCGCAATTGATGAAAGCAGTTTTACCTTCTTGTTTCGGCATGAAAACGGCATGATCAGAATCTTGATTTTGGCTGCAAACAGCAGGAAAAACAGGGCTAAAGAATGGGCCTAAATAATCTTTTTCAAAATTTTTCCATTGAACATTTTCCATTACCTTTGCCTTCCCAAAAAAATAACCTCGCGGCTTTTTTTGCGGAAAGCTCATTGTATCAGTGTATATGAGGCAGATTGCCAGTGTAGCTCAGTTGGCCAGAGCAGCTGATTTGTAATCAGCTGGTCGGGGGTTCGAATCCCTCCACTGGCTCAGGTTC
>JBBSPT010000337.1:0-3687 GCA_038258515.1 Chitinophagales bacterium
AGGATTGATTGCTTCAATGCATGCTCACTATTCGCATGACTCAACTGAAACGAGGGAGTTGCTGAATGAAAAGTATGCTGCCCAAATGCAAGCACTCCATGCGACATATCCTAAAGATGCTGAGGTCGGAACTTTATATGCCGATGCGTTAATGAATCTTCATCCCTGGGATCTGTGGGATCACGAAGGCAAACCAAAACCATGGACACCAGAAATCATTTCTTTATTAGAGGGAATTTTGAAAATAGCTCCGCAACATATAGGAGCTAATCATTACTATATTCATACCATGGAAGCTTCGCCATTTCCAGGCAGGGCAATTAAAAGCGCAGAAATGTTGGGAACGCTTGCACCCGGCCTTGCCCACGTGGTTCATATGCCTTCCCATATTTACATAAGAACCGGTCAATACAATAAAGGGATTGATGTGAATATCGCTGCCATACGCACCTTTAATCGTTATAAAGACATTTTCCCGCAAGTTAAAAACAACCTCTTTTTGTATGAATACCATAATAAACATATGCAGTCGGCATGTTCTATAAATACTGCCAATTATTCACAAGCGATAGAAGACGCCACCGATTGTCAAAATAGTATAGACACATCTTTTCTGTCAATTGAGGCGCCTCTGGGAACCTACATACAATATGTGTACATGATGCCAGAGCTTACTCTTGTCACTTTTGAGAAATGGTATGAAATACTTGCACGGCCTGAAGTGGATCACGAACACTCTTTCGCTTTTTTCCTTCATGAATTTGCAAAGGGAATGGCATACGCAAATACAAATGAAGTGGACAAAGCAAAGTCTGCCTTATCAGAAATGGAATCAATATTACGGCAACCGGAAATGGCAATCGTATTGACCCCACTTAACTCAGCACTCGGACAAGGTACAGTCGCAAAATACATATTGATGGGAACCATTGCAGAAGCAGAGGATCATATCGATGAAGCTATAAATAATTATCGAAAGGGAGTGCTTGCAGAAGATTCCTTGGTGTACAATGAACCGCGTGACTGGCTTGTACCTGCACGACACTATCTCGGCAATGCGCTGTTGAAACAGAAGAAATATAAAGAAGCTGAAAAAGTGTTTTTGAAAGATATGACTTACCAACCTGGAAATCATATTTCAACAATAGGTTTGCAGAAAGCACGGCAAAAGAAATGATGAGATTTAACAAATAGTTCTTGCACAGAGCCGGGCATTCCAAAGCCTGAATTGATTTACCTATATATCTATTCGTCCCGATTAAAAAATTTATTTTACCTACTACAGAATACAGAGAGTCTTCATCATCAACATTCCATAGTAAGCACAGTTAACTGAAGGTTTTCATTTTTGCAACTTCAAATAATCCAGGTGATTTTTGCGGGCTCCTCATGTTGGCGTAAGCATATAACCATTGCGTGCTGTGGTTTTTGCGATGGCGTATCCAATGTCCGTACTGCATCCTGTTATGAGGAGATCTTTTGTATCTGTTCACATTTTTATTTTATTTGAATATTTGTAAACGGCAATTGAAGATTGCTAATCAGCTTTAAGGGCTTCCATGTCAATCTCGATCAACTGGCCGGGAACAGCCAACCCTTTTACTTCGAGCCAGTTTCCGGTAGGAAATTGCTTTTTGTAAACAGTGTTGCGAAATCCTGATACTTTTTCGAATTCTGCCATATCTGTAGTGAAGATGTTTTCGGCATAAACATCATCAAAAGTGCAACCGTAATGGGCTAATATTTTTTCTAAATCGGAATAACAATTCTTCATTTGCTGTTCCAAATTGCCTGGTCCTACCAGTGTTCCTTTCTCATCCATACTAACCGCACCGGATATCTTAATATGATTACCAATCTTAACGGCATGTGTATAGCCATATTCTTTTTCTAAGGCCGGGCGGAAATTATAGTAGTCTGGTTTTTCATTTAATGTAACTGACGTTTCCTTTTCTTCCACTGTTGGTGCCTGTGTAGCGGACTGATAGCAACCTGTTCCAAAAAACGAAAGTAGAATGACTAGTTTGAAAAACGAAAGTGGATTTGATGAAGTGAGATTTTTTTTCATTGGTTTTTTATTTTGATTAAATAATTAGCCCAAAGTGTTGCTCAGGTAAGTTATTTTTTGAAGATCCATTAAATCGAATGCCCAGCTATATAAATTTCCTGCGTAGCAAGATCAACCCTGCCTACACCCCAAACCTGGATACCATCGAACCAGAGTTGTAAAGATTTCGGAGAGTTGGAAACTCTAAGAAACAATTAAAAGCCGGGGAGGATTGGCAAACGGATTGAGAATTTCTTGAAGCAATGGCCCTTCCCGGCTTCATTTTATCTCATTTATTTTTTCTCAGGAATAGCTTGTGAATATTGAATCATTTCCCTGATCTTTCCGTTCACCAACCTGTAATCTTCGTGCAAAGCGTGATGTAATTTCTTCCCATCTTTGTAGTTGTCTGCTTCATCTATCCACTGAAAAACCCACTCATCGCCGGTGGTTTGATTATTGACTGCTATCGCGCTGATGTATGAGAGCTGAATGTCAGACATTGTATTACGCCAACCTTTAATCATGGCGGCGGCTGAATCTCTCATGGTAGTAGATTCTGAGCCATCTGCAAAAACTACACGTACAGAATCTGCGAAGTATGATCCAATATTGTCAGTATTGCCCGTCGCAAAATCATGATTAAAATCCATCACGGTTTTTACATTCTCCGGGTTGCCGATTACAGCCGTTCCCTCGTAAGCGAACTTATAGGGGAGATCAGGTTTCATTTGTGAAGACATAGTTGCTGCTGTGTCAGTTGACTGAGAATCATCAGCCGTTTTGGTTTCGCCATTGTTGCAGCTAAATAGAAAGATCGCGAATGCGAAAAAGAATAAATTTTTCATTTTTTAAATTTTTTGATTTTGCAAAAGATGAAAGTGTGTGTTCCATAAGAATGAAATTAAGGGTCGCCAATCTTTTGAGAAAGTGACAACCCCTGAGAAATATTTCTACATCCCCTCTTGTGTTAATTTTGAAAAATCTCCATAAATATATTCCCGTGATATTTTCCCATCCGCATTAAACTCATCAAACATTACCATCCGTACTCTAACGTCTTTGCCGGTTTTTTTTGATTTGCCTGTCCATATCCACCAGGATTGAACAATTTTCGCATCGCCCATTTTATATTGCAGGTAATCGGGATAGCCTTGCGGAATTTGTTTTACATCATCGAAGTGTTCAAAATCCGATTTCCATGATTTGATTGCTTCGGAAAGTGTAATAAAGTCTTCCATTCCTGAAGCCCACCATTTGGCGGTGTCGGCATAGTAATTATTTATGGAGCCCCAATCTTGTGATTCATAGGCTTTATTCGCATTGTTTACTACATCAATGTTTGGATGCTTTACGTAAATAATGCCATTCTCTTCCATTTGGCCGAAAGCAATAATTCCCAGAAGGAATAGTGCCGTTGTCATCAATAATTTTTTCATTTTAGTAGTTTTTAGTTTTCCTACTCGTTTGGCTTTTCGGAAACGCCTCCACAAATAATGCCTGTGTGGAGCAGGTCCGTTTTTTAGAGTGATGTCTGGGCTTCACTTTTATTTTAGATCATATTTATACAATATAACCCTCTGATGCAGGCCTCGCAGCCAGATCAGTCAGATAATATTGAAGGCACATATTTCCAAAGA
>JBBSPT010000338.1:0-3685 GCA_038258515.1 Chitinophagales bacterium
ACGAACCACGTTCGTTTAGATTGGTGCGTATTTCTTTCTTCCCTGCAAATTCTTTATGTTGAAGTATCTTTTTTATAGCTCTTAAAACGAAGTCTGCATACCGAATCATTCTTTTGAGATCATTTCTTCAGTTCCTTCCAGTCCTCCTCCTGAACATCTACTCCATAATGCTTTGCCGCCTTTTTTATATTCTCAAATGCCTGCTTTCGTTCGTCATCAGAAACTCCTTTTACCTGGTTGAATCTGGCAAGTGCATTCTGTACGTGTGAAGCATCGGTGAGAGGCTCCTTTCTTTCTTTTGGAAAAGCATACACACTTTCCGGGAGCTCCTTCTTATCTTTTGTATCCAGTTTCCCGTGTTCCGTATGTGGTTTCCATGTGGCTTTTGTGGACATGATGACAATTTTTTTATGGTTAACAATATTTAACAGTCAACATATTCCATGCCGTTAGATAAAATGCAGCGAAAAAGAACTATAAAAAATTAGTTGATTTGTGACAGCGATTGTCGTTAAAATAATCACGCTCAGAAATTATGAAGCTGATGATTTTCAGCCATCTAAAATGATATGTGCGGAACTATAGAAGAGCAAATCACGGTTGTAGCTTTCCTGCTTCTTCCTGGCTGGCATATTCATCCTTCGGATCGGGCAATACTTTGATGATTGATTCCTGTAAAGAAATTACGGAAGAGGAAGAATACAATCCAATGCCACCTCCGGAAAAAGTATAATCCATCAATGTAAGCTTGACTTCTCCATCTATTGAGAATTCAATATAGTTTCCATACCGGATCAGCCTGAACCGGAAAGAGTCGTCTCCGTTGGTTTTAAACATCCCTGTTTGAATGTCAGTAAAAATAAAGTTATGGCGGGTGTTCAATGGATTGAAGCCCCATGCCCTGATCTGGAGCAATCCATGAGAAACATCAAAAGAAATGAAGTAACCATTTCCATCATTGTCAATATCACTTACCAGCCCTAATTTACCCATGCCCTCGATGGAGAGTAGTCCTTCCCACAAAAAACTTTCTGAGGGTTTTGCCCATGTAAATATTTCATAGCCACTCCGGGATCCGCAAGTCCATTTATCAGGATGGATGGAAGAGAAGGCGGTTGGGTTTGAAAGTAAATGTGTTACTTCTCCAAAATCCTGCTGGCGAATTGTCTTCGTCACCTGTTGATCCCAGCGATAGTAACTCTTTAAAAATAACCTTCCTTTTTCATCGGTATCCAATTCCTTCGGCGGCGGAAGCACCCTCAGGGCATCTATTTTTCCATAGGCATAGAAAAAATTATAGATAAGTAAATGTTCACCATCTTCTACGATGCGTGCGGCATAGTTTCCCTGGGGCAACAAGACATCAGCATGAAAGGAATGATACTCTCCAAAAAATTCGGAAGCAAACCAATAGCGAACTTTAATATCTTCTCTTATAGAGCCAAGCAGGTAGAACCTCCCATGCATTTCAAACACGCATGGACATTCTATATCATCATACACCATTGGATATACAATAGGTGGCATCAACTCAAATTCATCATTTGTAATTTTGACTAGCCCCGCGCAACCGCGGCGTGAGACCGGACCCGTAATACTCCGGGCGCAAATAACGAGGTACTCTTCACCGTTATAAGGAAAATAAAAAGGATCCCTGAAGCTCAGCCATTTTCTCGGATTGCTGACTTCGGTCTCGTAATAAATTCCTTTGGGTTCGAGTGGGAATATTTGTTTGTTGTTTTTTTTCCAATCCAGTAAATCGTCTGATTCTGCATAGCCAATTCTCGAAATGCCTCCGCGGTCTTTCCGCTTAAGCCCTGTATAATACATTTTGAATTTTCCATTAACTTCCACCACATGCATCGTCCACAACATGTCGTCATCCCATTCGCCGGGATTGCCGACGAAAAGCGCATTATTTACTCTCTTCCATGAAATGCCATCTGTGGAAACTGCATGAGCAATGTAGTCGTGATTTGGAATAATGAGATGAAATAAATGATAGATCCCTTTGTGAATGATTACTGTGATGTCGCCGATTTCCCAATCACTGAATCCTGATCCTGAATACATACTTATTTTATGGATTTGAATAAAATTACAAAATACTGGTCGTAGGTTTATAAATACAGTCGCTCAGTTACTTACAGCAAGCAAACCTCCTTTTAAGGATGCCATTATCATACCAATGGCGATCGTGAAATCTCTGCCAGTTTCTATTTGGTTAATTTTGCCCCAGAAGCAAAGATGATTTTGACCAATGAATTCATATTATATACAGCTATTCAGCCCGCATGGACTTATCAGGTTTAAGGATGCGGAAATAGGAAGAGACAAGGATACCGGTGGCCAGGTAAAGTACGTTCTTGAACTCCTTGAAAATTTATCTCAACATCCGGCCGTACGCAAGATCGACCTTTTTACCCGCCGCATTGTTGATAAAAGAGTGTCTTCTTCGTACGAGAATCCTATCGAAGTTGTAAACGACAAAGCCCGAATTGTACGGATTGCATGTGGCGGAAATTCCTATCGCTCCAAGGAATCCCTCTGGGATTATCTTGATGAATTTATTGATAAAACAATTCGTTTCATTGATAAGGAAGACGACTTTCCGGATGTTGTTCACGGGCACTATGCCGATGGAAATTACATCGCCGGCCAGATCAGTGAAATGTTTGGAATTCCTTTTATTGCGACAGCGCATTCTCTTGGAATAAATAAGAAAAATATTTTGTTGCAACAGGAAATGCCACCGGAGAAAATCAATGAAAAATTCAATATCGACAAACGGATAGAAGTAGAAGAAGAAACACTGCAAAATGCAGACGTGATCATTGTAAGTACGCAACATGAAATAGATAGCCAGTATGCGCTTTACCATGGTAGCAACCATCCAAAATTTGAAGTAATTCCCCCGGGTGTAAACACCGATCTTTTTTACCCTTTTTATCGATACAAAATGCCGGGTTTTAAAATTCCGATGGAAAAGGAACGTGCCTTGTATCGCGTCAACTCTGATATAGAGCGTTTTTTATTCAATCCCGCAAAACCCCTGATACTCTCTATTGGCCGCGCAGATAAACGGAAAAATTTTGAAACGATCATTCAAGCCTATGGGAAGGATCCTGAGTTGCAGGCAATGGCCAACCTTGCAATTTTTGCCGGCGTAAGAAAAGACATCACGGAAATGCCGGCCGATGAGCAGGACATTCTTACTAACCTGCTGTTGTTGCTGGATAAATATGATCTCTATGGCAAAATGGCCCTGCCGAAAAAGAACGACCCAAAACTTGAAGTTCCCGAAATATACCGGATAGCGGCAGGCAAAAAAGGCGTTTTTGTAAATGGTACACCCGGCGAAAATTTTGGATTAACCGTTGTAGAAGCGGCGGCCTGTGGCTTACCGGTTGTTGCATCGCCGACCGGAGGTCCGAAAGAAATCTTAGAGCAGTGCGATAATGGATTGCTTGTAGATGTGGAAGACCCGGCAGCCATTTCAGAAGCAGTGAAAAAAATTATTTCGGATCAAATCTTATGGGACAAATTCTCAACTAACGGAGTACGGGCAGTGAACGATCTTTATTCCTGGACGGCCCATGCAGCCCGTTACATGGAAGTGATTCACGATCTCTTTAAGAGCAAAAAGAGCAATGGCCCGGCTTTCACCAATAAGACGGCTTATGGA
>JBBSPT010000339.1:0-3683 GCA_038258515.1 Chitinophagales bacterium
AACAGAAGTAGCCAAAGTCTATTGCTTGCTGCACATACTTTTCATAAAAAAATTAGAGATACTCAGTCAAAATTTTTTGAAATATTCTGTTGGCCTTTTAATTATAATCAGGCTCAATAAACACCTGTTGTTTGCAACATTTCCATAAAACAACATCGCCGCCTCTGCAAAAGGCAGGAGACGGCGACAGGCGTTGATTTTTAATGATTGATAATAAATTATTTCGCTTCCAGGAATGCAAGATACTCCCCGAGATATTCGACAGGTGTAGTTTTCCATTCAGATATCCTGGTGACTTTATCTTTTATACATTGATAAACAAAATCGTACAGTACAGTAACGATTTCGGGGTTAGGAACAAGGCCGCCATCTTTCGTCAAAAACGCTCCCCGCTTTCCGGTCTTTTCTGCCTTCGCGATTTCAAGCATGGCATAATAAACTGGCAACCTCGCCGTCTTCACCCGTTCTAAAACTTCCGGGGATCCCGCAACAGATTTTTCAGCATCATCAAAAATTTTATTATAAACCGTGATCAGTGAATCAGAAAGAAAGCTATCTTTTTCTTCAATAGGTTTACCAAAAATTGACATCTTGTAATCTGAATGTTCCATATTATTGTTATGTATCAGATCGATATATTCTTTAATTTTTTTAGACGCATTGCCATAATAACCAGTTAAAAAATCCTGCATCGTTTCGTCAATATTTATTTCAGGATTCCACAGAAGCTTATCGATCAGGTAAGCACGCAATGCTGAAAACTCGCCACCAATCTGGGTATTGCCTTGCTCAAATAAAGCAGAGACACCATTGTCACGCATGAACTGAAGATTTGGTTGCAAAATCCTCAGGTTAGGAAACGGTGCGAAGAGATTTGAAAAGCGGATCACATAATCCCAAATGATAATGTTGTTGGTTAACGTTCCCCAGCCCCTAAGATCGCTGCTGAAAGATGTATCACCTTTTTCCATGGTTTTATTCCTTGCGCTTTCAATACTGCAAAGCATGATGTTTACATTCTTCGCAGGCACGATATCTTTTGGTGGTACGCGGCTGTACTGATAGGCCAGGGTAGAAATAATTTTATCGGGGAAACGTGCTGCCACCTGGTTGATAAACGTCATGATCGATCCCATGCCCAGGGCGGGATATTTAGATCCGCCATGAGTTGAATACATTTTTTCTTCGGGAGAAAAGGCGGCATACTTTGCATCGAGCGCGGCGCACTTGTCGCACTGGCAATAGTGTACATTATCATTCTGGCTCACGGACCAGTATAACGCTGTGGGATTTTTATCAATTGCAGCCTGCAGGTTTTTACAAACAACCTCCAATACTTCCGGATTGCTTAAGCAAGGCTGAGACTCTGGTTGCATTCCTTTGCCGTCCCATGAGGGAACACTGCCTGCATGACGTTTTCCATCATAATAGGCAAAATATTCAGGATGGGCCTCTCCATATTCTTTTGGGCTTAGCAAAGATCCAAATGTGTGAACCCATGATCCCCATTCGCTGGGGCCAGGACCGGTATGCGAATCAAGTTTGTGCCACAATTGATATTCGGCATCATGCGCATGACTGTAAAAAACTTCGCGGTAGTTGAACGCGGGAACTTGTGTATCGTTGATTGACTTTGCAACAATCGTTTTCTTTTTTGGCACATAAGTCACGTCTGCTGAATACTTCCGGCAGCCAAGATATTTATCAAGAAAAGTATAAACGCCATAGATCACGGCTTTCTGTGATCCACCGGCGATGATCAGGCTTTCGCTATTGTTTTTAATGAAGAAGCCATCGTCGCCAAGTTTACCCCTGGGAACCTGGCTTATTTGTGGCCTGCCAATATTTCCAATAAGAATTTCTCCTTTTGCCTGTTTCATGTTATCGTCCACAACAGGTAAAAAAGCTCCGGACATTCTTTGGATATAATCCTGCAATATTTTCGCCGCTTGTATCTCTTCAACGGTAGCTTTTGCGGGAATAACGATCCTGCTTTTGGGAACTCCGTCTTTCACTAACACAAAATCCTGTGCCTGCGACGGAAGGAAAAGAGAGGACAATAAAACTGTAGTAAAAAGTAAAAAAGTTCTTTTCATAGTAAAAGTTATTTGATGAATCCAATGCTTCCAAATGTAAGAAAAGATCGGTCATTAAGCACACCCTGATTTGCACTATAACGATTGTATAAGAGATATTTTCCCAGAAATATCAGCGCCCGGTTGTTTGCAAAGAAAAACTAGGTCTTCTCCAGGATTTTCAGCGCCACGTCAACCTTGTAGGGTGGGGGAGAAATTTTTATTTTACCATTTGAATGAATGACTTTTTGATTTGTATATTTCCCGGTTTTTGTATCGAGCCATTGCATCTGATAAGATCCTGAAGGCAAATTCAATTCAAACGTATTCGGGAGATGCCCATAAAAGTAGGCTGCATATTGTTTACCGGTTTCTGATAATACATGGGCTTTAGCAGGAAGTACATGAGTAGAATCAATTACCGATTCGTCAGGATGCATTTTTATAAAATCAAAACTTTCAACAAATTTTTTCAAATAACTCAATTGTTGCCTCAAAGAATCACTTCCTCCGCCTGGCTGCGTTGGCGGATAATGAAATGTACCTCTTTCATGTCCGGCAGTAAAAGAATAATCAAGATTATTGTACAAACTTCCCCCCGCAAGCATAAAACTCCAACCCTCTATCCGGTAAGTGGAATCACTGTTTCCACGGAAACCGGTTTCGTTATCTCCAATGGCTTTGTTTAGGTGATAATTAATAGCGACCGCGACTGGCGGCCATGCATAATGAAAATTAAACACCGATACTGAAGGAATAGGGTTTTCTATTTTAGCTGATGCGTTGGCGATATTTTGAGTGATAAGATGTTTGCCGGAAAAATCTTTTTCTGTCTCCGTAATTACATCGGCAATATGATGCTGCCATTCCAGCGTAACACCGCCAAAATAGGGCTCATTGCAGATCTCATACATCACGTTCGTAAAATCCTTTAATTCGGTAACGATTTCCCGGACAAGGTTTTCCTGCACATTAAGCAAACCCTTACTGTCGCCCATTGTATAAACATCTGTCCTTTTTATGCTGTCAATATTATTAATATTGTTTTTGGGATTCATGGGGCTGAGATTCCATTGTTCCTCCGCGTAAAAAGGGCAAAAGAGCGCTAATTCTACAATGATATTTTTCGCTTCTGCTGCGCCAATGAAATCCTTAAGCCGCTTGAAATAAGCGGGATCAAATTTTGAAAGGTCGAATTTATTTCCACCATTGGCATACCCTTCCACAGTGCTCCTTGGCCACGGGCAAATAAACTTTCCCGGGCCCGGCGCCAATGTATTTTCAGCGATGTTGAATGATTGAGGGGGTTCCAAATAGCTGCCGGTGAACGTCCTCGTAAGATTCAACCCTTTCGATTCCAGTTCATTTAAATAAGTGATGAAATCAAATTTGGTATTGATCACCGCTCCATAGTGTTCGGCAGAAGTGATTAGGATTGTTGGCTTGTTTTGATAAAAGAAATAGCGGGAATTTTCCGGGTGCAGACGAATGTTTTGAGCCTCAAGACCCGTCGTTGCTAATAAAAAAAAGCAGAGTGTAAAATAAAAAGGGGAAAGGAAACATTTTATTTTCATGCATTCAATATAGGAAGAAATTGCAGAACGGCGC
>JBBSPT010000340.1:0-3680 GCA_038258515.1 Chitinophagales bacterium
AAAGTGATCGTGGGCCAGCACGAGATGGTGAACATGCTGATGATTGGCTTATTTTGCGATGGACATATTCTGATAGAGGGTGTGCCCGGTGTTGCTAAAACACTTACTGCGAAACTCATAGCAAAGATCATCAATGCGGATTTTTCAAGAATACAGTTTACTCCCGATTTGATGCCGAGCGACGTCTTAGGAACTTCTGTCTTCAATCCAAAGGAGGGTGACTTTCAATTCAAGCGGGGACCGATCTTCAGTAACATTATTTTGATTGATGAAATAAACCGTGCACCGGCAAAAACGCAGGCTGCATTATTTGAAGTGATGGAGGAAAGGCAGGTGACTGCTGACGGAATTACTCATACGATGGAGTTCCCCTTCATTGTGCTGGCAACACAAAACCCAATCGAGCAGGAGGGAACTTACCGGTTGCCCGAGGCGCAGTTGGATAGATTTCTCTTTAAAATAAATGTTGGTTATCCTTCCTTAGAAGAAGAAGTGCAAATTCTCCTGAACCAGCAAGCGTTTACACCGGTTTCTTTGTTGGAGGATGTTAATAAGATTATTTCCACCGGAGATATTCATTCCCATCGACAAACGATTAACCAGGTGTTGATTGAGCCGAAGGTAGTAGAATTCATCGCGAAGATTGTGAATGCAACCAGGAACAATCCTTCACTTTTTTTAGGAGCATCGCCCCGTGCATCACTCGCAATTCTTAAAACGTCCAGGGCAAATGCTGCAATACGAGGCAGAGATTTTGTGAAGCCCGAGGATGTGATAGAAATGGCTGCACCAGTGTTGCGTCACCGGATCATATTGACGCCGGAAAAGGAAATGGAAGGTATCACTCCTGACGAACTCATCAGCGATATAATCAGTACCGTGGAGGTTCCTCGTTAGCAAAGCCTTTGGGAAGCGGCTCCATAAAACACGGGTGGGAAAATTGAAAACGCAAAAAATATTTTGATTGTCAATGGTTGCTTTACAGAAATATATCGGCGATTTGTTTGTGACAGAAAGGTTTTATGGCGGATTGATAATGAGTGTTGCAGCTTTTCTGATTTCCTTCTATGTACCCGTTTTTCAAACTTTCGCGTTTCTAATGTTTTATAGTTTTATCCTGTTGTGTGCCGTTGATTATTTGTTTTTGTTTTTTTCAAAAAAGTCCGCGTCGGCATCGAGAATAATTACGGGCAGGCTAAGTAACGGCGATGAAAACAAAATAGGACTTATCATTAAAAATGATTTTCCGTTTAGGATTAGTTTAAAAGTGATTGATGAATTACCTGCACAATTTCAATTCAGGAACTGGCGGAAGAAGTTGATTTTGAATGCCCGTCAACAGAAAAAAATTTTCTGGTTCCTGCGGCCCTTGCAACGGGGGAACTTTAATTTCGGAGACATACACTTGTTTGTTTGTTCGCCGCTAAAGCTGATGGAGAGGAGAATTACATGCGGAGCTGCTGAAACTGTCCCCGTTTATCCGTCGTTTCTTCAGCTTCATAAATATGAATTGCTTTCGCAAACTTTCTTGCAGCATGAAACGGGAAATAGCAGGATGCGCAAAATTGGACAAAGCATGGAATTTGAGCAGATAAAAGAATATGTGAGCGGCGATGATGTCCGCACGCTGAACTGGAAAGCGTCGGCGCGAAGAGGAGGATTGATGGTAAATAATTTTATGAATGAAAGATCGCAACAGGTGTATTGTATCATCGACAAAGGGCGTTTGATGAAGATGCCTTTTGATGGTCTTACCCTGTTAGACTATGCTATAAACAGTTGTCTTATTTTAAGCAATGTTTGCCTTAAAAAGCAAGATCGTGTTGGCTTAATAACCTTTTCCCACACAATTGATTCGGTGCTTGCTGCGGATCGTAAACCTGTGCAAAAGGAAAATATTATGCAGACGCTTTACAACCAGGAAACTGATTTCCTTGAAAGTGATTTTGAGAAATTGTATCTCGAGGTCCGGCATCGCATCAAACACAGAAGTCTCCTGATTCTCTTCACAAACTTTGAATCAGTTTCAGGATTGAAAAGGCAAATAGAATATCTCCGTTTGCTATCAACTCATCATTTGCTTCTGGTCGTTTTCTTCGAGAACACTGAATTAAAACAGCTCGCAGCATCAAAAGCATCCACCATCGAAGATGTTTATATCAAAACTATCGCTGGGAAATTTGCATTTGAGAAGCGACTGATCGCGAAAGAACTTTTAAAGTATGGCATCCTCTCTGTTTTGAGTACCCCCCAAAAACTGACTATAAATGCGATAAATAAATTTCTTGAACTGAAAGCGAGACAGGCAATTTAATAGAGTCACATGCAAGAAAACACTTTTGAAGAAGGGCGGGTATTGCTTATCAATAAGCCAATGCATTGGACATCGTTTGATGTGGTAAAAAAAATCCGCAATACGTTGAAAATTAAAAAAGTGGGGCATGCGGGAACACTCGATCCGCTCGCAACCGGTCTCCTGATCGTCTGTACCGGTAAGTTTACAAAGAAGATAAATGAGTTCATGGCGCGTGAAAAAGAATATACCGGGTCGATTGTGCTCGGGTCCTCCACTATCACATACGATCTTGAAAGTGAGCCCCAGCATTTCATTTCGATCAGTCATATTTCGCAGGAATTGATTATCGAAACCACAAAGCAGTTCACAGGCGAAATTGAGCAGGTGCCACCTTCCCATTCTGCTATCAAGCAAAATGGCAAGCCAGTTTATCTTCTCGCGAGAAAGGGCGCTGAAGTGGTCATTGAGCCAAGAAATGTTTTTATCAAAGAATTCCAAATTACAAAAATTGAAATGCCCGCGGTATTCTTCAAAGTGGTTTGCAGCACTGGTACATATATCCGAAGTCTTGCAAATGATTTTGGGATGGCGTTGGGATGTGGCGGCCATCTCGCCAGTCTTTGCCGCACACGAATCGGAGAATTTACCCTTGCTGATGCAATGGCAGTTGATGAGTTTGTTAGCGCAGTTAGCCGATAGATGATTAATATCTTTTTCTCACAGAGTTTCTCCGGGATGGTAAATCGATTTTCAAAATTATGAGTTTAGGCCTGTAATATTTAGTTTTGCAGCCATCGTGGAAGTAATTAGAAAGCGCATCATAGATTTTATGGATTTTTTTTATCCTCCGTTCAGGCGATTCATGCCGCTGCAGACATTTCGCTATGCTGTCTGCGGAGGAAGTAATGTACTGCTCGATCTTTTCATTTACTTTATCAGTTATAATTTTATTCTTCACAAGCAAAACCTGGATTTGGGGTTTTTGATCTTTAAACCGCATATAGCCGCACTGCTGATGGCGTTTTGCATCAGCTTCCCGATTGGCTTTTTACTTTCTAAATACATTGTTTTCAATGAGTCGCAATTGAAGGGTCGCATACAATTATTCAGGTATGTACTGATCGTAGGTGTCAATCTTGCGCTCAATTATTCTATTCTGAAAGTCTTGGTTGAGTACATGGACTTCTATCCCACCGTCGCACGACTTTTTGCAACCTGCTTTGTTGTTACATTTAGTTATTTATCCCAGAAACATTTTACATTCAGAAAGGTGGATTCTATTGGTGGAATTGAAGACCTATAATAACCTTCCTCAACTTTCAACGAAATATCACTGCCATTTTTGCACTTTTTCTCCATTGGCATAAACCTTGTCAATATTCAA
>JBBSPT010000341.1:0-3679 GCA_038258515.1 Chitinophagales bacterium
AGGATCATGCTTTTGTAAGAGATTATTTTTCGAAATGAGAGAATAGCCTTTAATTTAATTAAATTTTTTCTCCATGACTCTCTCCGGATGTTTTCAGCGGAATGTCAAGTGAGAAAAAAGACTAACTTGGACTGAATTTATAAATCATTTACTTTTCGCTAAAAGAACCATATCATGAATAAAGAGATCGAACCTCAATCGAGAAGAAAATTTTTAAAACACACTTCACTTGCCGCAGGAGGCATACTGGCGGCGCCAATAATTTCCAGGGCTAACTATTTCTCGGGCGCTGACGATGTAATAAAAGTTGCGTTAATAGGATGTGGGGGAAGGGGAACTGGTGCTGCAATGCAAGCGCTAAGCACCAAACAAAATGTTCAACTTGTTGCTATGGCAGAGGCCTTCCGCGACAGGCTGGACGATAGCTACAAGAATATTAGCGATGCTTTAAAGGAGAACGGAACAAGTGATCGCCTACAGGTAAAAGAGGAAAATAAATTTGTTGGGTTTGATGCATATCAGAAAGCGATTCCACTTGCTGATGTAGTAATTCTTGCTACACCTCCGGGATTCCGTCCGATTCATTTCGAAGAGGCGATCAGGTTAAATAAGCACGTGTTTATGGAAAAGCCCGTGGCTACTGATCCTGCGGGAATTCAAAAAGTGTTGCAGGTAGCGCAGGAAGCGAAACGAAAAAAACTGAATGTGGTTGTTGGCCTCCAACGTAGATATCAAACCTCATATCTTGAATTGATGAAACGCATCCAGGATGGAGCAATCGGCGACATTGTATCGGCGCAGGCCTATTGGGATACCGACGGAGTTTGGGTACGTCCCCGCAAACCGGGAATGACAGAAATGGAGTATCAAATGCGTAACTGGTATTATTTCGTTTGGCTCTGCGGTGATCACATTACCGAGCAACACATCCACAACCTCGATGTTATCAACTGGGTAATGGGTAGTTATCCGGTTAGTGCACAAGGCATGGGAGGCCGGGAAGTGAGGAAAGGAAAAGATTTCGGTGAAATTTTCGATCATCACTTTGTAGAGTTTCAATATGGTGACGGAACGTTACTAAATAGCCAGTGCCGGCATATCAAAGGAACGATGGGCAAGGTAGATGAATTTGTCGCTGGCACAAAAGGGAAGGTTTTTTTCGACCAGGCACTCATTACCGATCTCAAAGGAAAGCCCATTTTTCAATTCGATAAGAAAAATGAAAATCAACCTTACCAGGCCGAGCATGACGAGCTTTTTGGAGCTGTTGCAAAAGGTGATTTCAAATTCCAGGATGCGGAGCGTGGGGCTAAAAGCACCATGACCTCTATTCTAGGCAGGATGGCAACATATTCAGGGCAGGTTATCGACTGGGACAAGGCTATCAACTCAGGTATAAATATTCACCCGGCGGAGTATGCCTGGGATGCAAAGATGCCTGTGATGCCAAACGACGGAGGACTTTATGCGTCAGCGGTGCCCGGTGTTACACATTATGACATTGCCGTGAAATAATTTTCATTTAACTTAAAATAGTGATTGGCTCCCGGGGGATCATATTGAAGGGACTTACATCTTCCCGCATCAGGTATTTGCTATTGATCTCCTCATTACAAGTCGCATCCTGTAAGCATTCATAGCAGTGTATCCTAACTTTTTTATAAGTTGATAATTTGCGATAAGCCCTACAACCGCTCCGATACCTGGAAGGAGTTGGGCCATTTTGGCGAGATCAATATGGTCGCGATACTCCTGTTGAAAAGATTGCCAGTCAAATGACTGCCCGTCTTCAGGAAGATCTTTCGTTTCCTCATCCCAATTTTCTATTTTCCGGTAAATGCCTATCCGGTGCTTTTGACTACTGAACGCCAATTGGAAGATGTATAAAATATACAATCGCTCTTTGAAGTTTTTCATGTCAAAACCATACATAGTGCCTATATCAAAAAGTAATTTTATTTTAATGCCAAGCAACACCGGAAAATCTACAAACCCCAGGAGTATTCCTCCTGCGCCAGTAAGTCCGCCTTCAACAGCAGCGGTTTTTTTATAGTTATTTATTTTTTGTAAAACGGCCGTTTCAGTTTCTTCCAGAGATGAAAAGTTTGATTTTTTTGGGACGACAAATTTGGATCCGAACAAAACCGCCTGAACCATTTGTTTGATCGTGGCTGTGATGGCTTCATGCACTTTGTTTGGAATGAAGCTATTTATTTTGTCTTGTATTGTTTTAGAAAGCCTGCCGGCGATCGACGGTCGTTTCGTCATCTTCTTTCTCCATTTTTGCAATTCTGCATCGACTTTAGTGAGATAGTAGTTCGCCATGTTTCTGCTTTTTGCTGACTGAGACATTACACTTTATAAAACGTGTCTGAAATTAGAAATTCATTTGTTTTGAGATCAATAATTTATATGCGATGGCGAAAAAAATCGAATTTGAGCAACCAACACAAGCAGCAATAAAGTGTATATTGCCATCTAATAGTAATAGACCAAAAAAACCGGCTGTTTAATAGCTGATACACGCAACAGTTAAATCTGTAAAACAATCATAATCATCACATCACTAAACTTAAAACATTTCTATGAACTTAAAATTACTGTTAAGCTTTGTGATCCTTACAACAGCGATTCCATTGCTTGTATTTTCACAGGCAAGAACTGTCAAAGGAAAAATTACCAATGAAAGCGGCGATGGAATTCCAGCGGCTTCCATTGTTGTAAGAGGTACTTCACAGGGGGTTTCTGCAGACGAAAACGGAAACTTCTCTATTTCTGTTCCGGGTTCTAACTCGGTTATCATCTTCTCATCTGTAGGTTATGAGGCGCAGCAGTTAAGAGCCGGCAACAGCTCTACGATCAACGTTAGCTTGAAAAGCAGCCAGGATCTTTCTGAAATAATAGTGACTGCGCTCGGTATCAAGAGAGAAAAGAAAGCGCTCGGATACTCTGCCCAGGAAGTGAGTGGGCAGGACCTGGTAGAGAGCAGGCAATCGAATATATTAAATGCGCTGCGGGGAAAAGTGGCAGGCGTTCAAATAAACAGTGGTGGTGGTGCGCCAGGACAGGGATCACGTATCGTTATCCGTGGAATAAAATCGCTCTCGCCCGACAGGAATAATCAACCGCTGTTTGTTATTGATGGAATATTGATCGATAACAGTACAACAACTATTGATGGATCAGGCGATGTCAGGGGATTGTCTAACCGGGCGTCCGACATTAATCCTGATGACGTGGAAAGCATTTCAATCTTGCGTGGGGGAGCTGCCACAGCACTTTACGGACAGGCCGGCTCTAATGGCGTGGTAGTTATTACAACCAAGTCTGCGAAAGCAGGAAAAATGAGAGTAAGCTTTACAAATACTTATGGCATCGATGAAGTAAATAAATTTCCTGATGTTCAGATGAAATTTACTCAAGGATACCTCGGAGTATATGATGTCACTGAATTTTTTCCTACCTGGGGACCAACAATTGAAGAAGCAAAGGCATTGGATCCTACCCATCCGGATAAGATTTTTAATCATTATGCCCGCGGATACCAACAGGGTAACCAGTATAGAAGCAGTATCAATCTTTCCGGTGGGACTGAAAATGCGTTGCTTAGTTCTTCATTTTCCTATTTTAAACAAAACGGAACGATCCCATTTTCAGATTATAAAAATATTTCAGGAAG
>JBBSPT010000342.1:0-3673 GCA_038258515.1 Chitinophagales bacterium
AGTATTCGGTGTCCATTCAATGGTTTTTCGATCTGGAATCATTTTCATATGAATTGTATTGTAGGCCCAATGGGGCTTTCCATCCCAGATCCATTTATGAGTTTTTGAATAGTTGTCTTCATACATAATCATCATGCTGCTGTCTATGGGCCAGTGGGTATATTTATAATTGTCACGGTTCCATTCGATCCAGCAATAAGTCGGTTCGTCTGCAATTTTACTCTCTTCGATGTCTTGCGGGGTGAGCAGGTCTCTGTCGGGCCCTCGTACAATGGTGACATCTTTAGCCTTATTCTTTAAATATTCATCCCTGATTTCCAGGGCCGATAATGGAATTCCATCTTTCTCATAATGGATATCGTACTTGGCGTCTGATAGAAACCATTTATGATAGGAGTTCAACCAAATTTCATTGATGCCATGATGTCCGTCCTTACCATTTTCCCCACCCGGGCCAGCTCCAAGGCACCGCGTTACGTATCCATAAGCATTCATAACTGCATTTTGAACCACCATAAAATGGCCGCAATGAAATCCATTTCCTTTCAACGCATAATCGAGAATACTTTCGCAGGAACCGTCTCCGGGGTGTGGTCCCGGATCATTTATTTTTATAATTTTCTTTATCCAGTGCCGTATCAACAATATTCTTTTAAGTTCGTTTGTTTCGCCATGAAAGATTGTATCAGTTTGATACTTATCTTTTAAAGCAGCAAATTTCGGAGAGGATAAATCTTCTATTCCAACAAAAGCCGTATTGGGGGCAAATTGAAGATTATCCACTTTCTCTTCATGAAATTTTGGAGAAGAGCAAGCAAAGAAAAACATCAAGGAAGCAATGGCAAATGCTGACTTTGTCCTTGTCAATTTTTTGGACGAAATTTCAATATTCATTCTTAAAAAATTTCTTGTTAGCTAATTAATAAATATTCTTACGCTTACTATTTTTCGTAGCACCTTTTTATTTTTTCTTCGTGACCTGGTTTTTACCGTCCTCTATTTTGGCACTTTCCAACTTATAAATTTTCCCATCGGATTTGGTTAAAATGTACAATTCATTTACGGAATCCATTCCAAAGTGCAGATCAACGCGAGCGTCTTCACTGATCTCCTTCAGTGAATGATACTGCCCGTCTATGTCGATTTTAATTTCCCTAATTGTTGCTTCTTCCCCCTGCTTCACATCTGCAATATCAATGTAGAACACCCTACCCGAAGGAATATCGCCGAATAAAAATTTGCCATGAAGCAAGGGTATTTTATTACCTGTGTATTCATATCCGCCTGAAATTGCATTGCCATCATCGTGATCGAATTCCGCTATGGGATAAGTAATTTCATCAGCAGAGTCGTCTGACGGCAGTGGGTAGACCTTATTCAAATCGACATTAGGATTAAACAGAAACCTTCCTTCCCTCCGAGGCCAGCCATAATTATTTCCAGGCTTGATAAGATCAAGCGATTCGATGTTCGCCTGCCCTATATTGGAAGCCAGCATTTGCCCGGATTTGCTCCAGGAAATGCGATGTGGGTTTCTGAATCCATAAGCATAAATCTCAGGAAGAGCTGTGCTATTTTTTGTTACGACAAAAGGGTTATCGGTAGGAATTCCATATTTGCCATTTGCACTGTTTCTACCGGCGGGGTCGATGCGAAGTATAGATCCCCAGATCGTTTCCGTTCCATGTAAAACGAAAGGGTAGCCCATCTGAACAGCGCCCCCATCTCCCACTCCAATATAAAGCATTCCATAGTCTTTGTCGCCCGGGTGCGATGTTGGATTGAAAGTTATTTCCTGAACGCCATGGCTTCCTGTTACCATGTTCAGCCTCAGCATTTCCCGACCTGTTCCCGAAAAAATAGTTGCACCTGGATATTCAGTTTTCCATTCCGTAAGCACCCATTGAAGCGCTACTGCAATGGTGTCGTTATAGATGAAATCGGATTTCCCCGAACCGGAAGACTCGGTATGGGTGGTATAAAGAAGCCCGTTTTTGGTAAAGTCCGGATGAAAAGCAAAACTACCAAACCCTGTGGCAAGGCCCGGTTCGTTGATAAATTTTGGTTTCAGCTTTGCAATATCCATGTACACAACCGGCTTGTAATTTTTCAATCTGTACAATTTGCCACGAAGATCATTTACAAATAGATCCCCGGTATTTGGCTGTGGGCTAAGTTTGGTAATTCTTGCTTTTGGAGCCTGGTCGGCGGACTGAGGAATTTGAGCAACCTGCATGAGGTTTACTTGTAGGTTTGAAAGGGCAATTCTTTGAGAAATTGGATTGGACAAAGCAACCCCATTTTCATTTTCGACTGGGGTCCCGGAATTTTTCTGTCTATGCAAAAATGAAATGATGGCCTCAATTTCATCATCCTGCAACGCATCAAATGATGGCATTACAACCTTATATTTTTTAATTAGTTCGTTTGCTCTTTTATCTCCTGATGCAATGGCAATCTGTGGATTTTTTATAAAACTCTCAATCCAGTCTGCGGAAACTTTTTCAGTTATTCCTCCTAATTGTGGCCCGATGCCGTCCTGTTTGAAATTGTGGCAACTACTACAATTATAATAGAAAGATTTTTCTCCTTTGGCAATTGTTGCCGAATCTGAAGAGATAGTAATTTTGTCGGAGGAATTTGCGGAATTGCAGGAGTTTAAACAGGACCACAGCAGAAAAGCAATCAAACCAAGCAGCCTGTTTTTTTTCATGAACAGTTCACGTTTTATTTAGTTAATGAAGTTTTTTCTTTTTCTGCCCAGCCTGAATTTTTTATCTACCAGCTTCCCCCGCATTGACTCATTCGGGTAGAGCAAAGGCAACATAATAATCACCACTCTTAGTAAGCTGACGTCCTCCACCTCCTGCTGCGATAACAACAAATTGCTTTCCGTCCACCTCATAGGTGGCCGGAGTGGCATAGCCTCCTGCAGGTAATAGATATTCCCAAAGAACTTTTCCTGTGGATTTATCTATAGCCCGAAATTTTTCGTCTGCAGACGCACCTATAAAAATCAAGCCTCCGGCAGTTACAATTCCACCTCCAAACAATTGCGTTCCGGTATTGGGATGACCTTTTTTCGCTAATTCCGGATACTCGCCTAAAGGCACTTTCCATTCTATTTCACCAGAATTCAGATTCACTGCATTTAAAGTTCCCCATGGAGGCTTGACGCCAGGATATCCGTCCTGGTCCAGCAAAATGGCATATTCTTTTAAACGATACCGGATTCTTGCTTCCTTGCCGGCAGTCATGGTATCGGTGGCAATTTTATAGCGACGTTTGTCATCAGAATTAAATAAATAAGCAATTATCGCTTGCCTATCCTGTTCCGGTATTCCCCGAAAACCCGGCATCAATCCTCTTCCTTTTTCAACAATACTTTCTACGTCAGAAGACTTCAATCTTTTTTGAATATCCAGGAGTGGTGGGAAACCGGCATTTCCTTTACGTTCAACACCATGGCAGCTAGCGCAAGTCTTTTGATATAATACTTCACCAGCTTTCTTCATTGGAGCGCCATTAATATCCTGTGTTGGTGCATCCTTTCTTACAAGCAACTGGTTCATAGTTGGGAAGTCATTGATTCCTACATACATCACTCCGGTTTCCATATCCACACAGGCGCCACTCCATTCTGCCCCACCCCGATATCCCGGCATCTGAAACA
>JBBSPT010000343.1:0-3668 GCA_038258515.1 Chitinophagales bacterium
CCAACAGTTCCATGCACTACGGCCAACCTGGCAAACTCTGAAGGAACCAGCATGGAGCTTTCAATGTGAACATGAGCATCGATAAAACCAGGAAGAATATAATCAAGATTTTGATCGGGTGCGCCAATTGTTTTTATCTCAATTATTTTTCCATCTTGTACTTCGACAGTGCCGACATAAATATTCCGCGCTTCGATGTCAACTATGTTACCAGTTAAATTGAAATTCATTTGATAAAAAAATTTGTCAGCATTTTTTCCATGTTGCGCTTTGGATTCTGATAAAAATCTGACTTTAAGATTACTCTATCTTGCAGCGAAAATTTTTACAATGAAAAATATAATCCTCTTTGTACTTTTTATAATGGCACTCGTCTTATTTCAATTTACTTCGGCGCAATCTGTGGATGATGTCATAAAACAGTACATAAAAGAAAGAGGTGGTATGGATAAAATTAATGCTATTCAGTCAATTTATTTTGAAGGCACACGCGAGATGATGGGAAGCGAATTAGTAATCAAGGTTACTAAAGTGGAGAATAAATTATTGCGCACAGATTTTGAATTTGGAGGAAGTCCGGGATACACAATTATAACTCCGGACAAAGGATGGACCCTACTTTCGTCGCAATCAGATAAGCCTTCTGAATTGCCATCAAACGTTTTTAAAGCAATGCGGAGCCAACTTGATATCGCCGGCCATTTGGTGAACTACAAAGCGAAAGGATACACAGCCGAGTTGAAAGGAAAAGAGAATATCAATGGAAGCGAAGCTTATAAGGTCGTGTTGACAAATATGGAGGGTATAGAATCTGCTTATTTCATCGATACGAATTCGAAATTACTACTTCAAAGCACGGTAATCATTGACCAGGAAAAAAATGGCGAAACCCATTCCTTAGAAATGACAACAACATACGATGACTATACTGATGTGAGTGGAGTCAAATTCCCTCAAATAGTGAATACAGAAGGTGGAGGCATGAGCAAAAGCATGTTGAGATTTGACAAAATTCAAATCAACATTCCAGTTGATGAAAAATTATACCATCCTTAGCAGTTGAGATCTTTTTGCAAAACTTCTCTGTCCACTTCCAGGGAATTAAGAAATACCCTGTGCTAAAACGTTAGATCAGATTCTTTTGTCTTCTCCAAAGAGTCCTCCTAATTTATCTTTTGCAAAGCTTTCGGCAGCTTCGCCGGTAGAGCCCGGAATGAAATCAGAAATTTTATCTAAAAAATCGCCACCATCGTGAGTGGGATCTGCAACGGTAGATTGAGCATCAGCAGGGGTAGTACCGGGAGCTGAAGGTGTCGTGCCGGCTTGAAAAAGATTGTCAATCGCACCGCTTACCATCGGAAACTTTTCTTTAATAAAACCTGTGATAGTTTTTAAAATACCATGAGATTGATCTGCGCTAAGGCCATGGGCTTCCTGTAATTTTTTTATTAGCTCTTCCATTTGGTTTTACTTTGATGTTTTTAAAATAATGTCGCAGTCACAAAGTAAACCTATTAAAAACAAAATCCGGTTGTTGTTGTTGGGGAAAAATAACCAGCCATCAATATTTTTGTCTTACCTCCCAAAAAAATTAAAATGAAATTATCCAGGGCATTCAGGATCAACAAACTCCTTTTATTATTCCTTTTTACAAGCTTTATAAAGGTTTCTTATTCGCAGGATCCTACAATAAAAGAACTTCAGGAAAAGGCATCAAAGAAAATTGAGAAGGAAAAAATTGACAGTGGTAAAACCTGGCATACAGGTGGAATATTCAACCTGAACCTTGGACAGGGAAGTCAGAGTAACTGGAGTGCAGGAGGAGATGATTTTTCTTTCACGATCAATTCCTACTTTGGTGTTTTTGCATTTTATAAAAAAGAAAAAATCAGTTGGGATAATACGCTGGATTTGAATTTCGGCTATCTGAACACGACGAGTCTTGGTAGCAGGAAGAATGATGACAGGGTGGATATATTGTCGAAGTTGGGTTATGGTTTAACTAAAAATTTGAACCTTACAACACTATTTAATTTTCACACGCAATTTGCCAGGGGATACGATTATACAAACCCTGGTAAGAAGGAATTGCTTTCCGATTTTCTTGCGCCTGCCTATGTGTTGTTGAGCCTTGGGTTAGACTATAAGCCAGCCGAGGGCTTGTCAATTTTTGTCTCTCCACTTACCTCCCGGTGGACATTAATGAGGAACGACAGCTTATCTGCGAAGGGAGCGTATGGAGTAACTCCGGGGAAGAAAATTAAGAATGAAATAGGTGCCTTTGCGAGTGTCAAATACCTGAAAAATCTTAGTAAGACTATTACTTACAATGGTCGTTTGGACTTGTTTTCGAATTATGGTCACAATCCGCAAAATGTGGATTTGCTGATGAACAATTTATTTACGGCGAAGCTTTCCAAACTGCTGACTGCAAGCCTTCAGCTCGATATGATCTATGATGATGACATCAAACTCTTTGGACCGAACAACGATTCGCCTGCTTTGCAATTGAAATCTTTAATAGCAGTTGGTTTGGCAGTTAAGTTTTAAGAATTTGACCGGGATATTTTGGAGTCGGTCACTTGCGAAGTGAAATACAATTGCAATTGTTAGCTGGTTTTATAAATTTTCGATGATTCCGGCAATCCCCTGTCCACCGCCGACGCAGGCCGTAACGATCCCATATTTTTTATTTAGTCTTTTCATGTCGTTAATAATCTGAACAGTGAGCTTGGCTCCTGTACAGCCCAGCGGATGACCGAGCGCTATCGCACCACCATTGATGTTTACAATTTCCGGATCGAGTTCCAGCTTTTTTATAACCGCTAACGATTGCGAAGCAAAGGCTTCATTTAATTCAATTAAATCTATTTCAGAAAGATTCATACCTGCTTGCTTTAATACTTTGGGGACCGCCTCGACAGGGCCGATTCCCATCACTCTTGGATGCACACCGGCGCTTGTGCATGCTACTAATCTGGCGATGGGTTTTAAGCCAAGTTCATTCATCATCTTTTCACTCATCACTATTACAAACGCTGCACCGTCGCTGGTTTGGGAAGAATTACCCGCAGTAACAGTCCCACCTGCTGCAAATGCCGGCTTTAGCTTTGCCAATGCCTCCATGGAAGTATCTGATCTGACACCTTCATCGGTGTCGACAACGAAATTTCGCTTTTTCTTTTTGCCGTTTTCGTCTACATAAATTTCTTCAACCGGCATTGGAAGAATTCCTGGTTTGAAGTATCCATTTGAAATGGCATTGGAGGCTTTCTGGTGAGAACGCAAACTAAATTGATCCTGTTCTTCCCGGGAAACGTTGTAGTCTTTTGCAACGGCTTCTGCAGTTAAGCCCATGCCCAAATAATAGTCCGGAGTAACAGAAGCGACGGAATATGCGGGTACCGTTTTCCAGCCGGAAGTGGGTACCATCGTCATGCTCTCAGTGCCTCCTGCAATAATACAGTCGGCCATTCCTGTTCTTATTTTTGCTGTGGCAATAGCGATCGTCTCGAGTCCGCTGGCGCAATAGCGATTGACGGTCATCCCCGGAACTTCAATTCTCAATGCTCTCACACTAATCATTCTGCCGACCTGCAAACCTTGTTCAGCTTCAGGAACTGCATTTCCTACGATTAAGTCATCAACACTCTTTGGATCCAATTGGG
>JBBSPT010000344.1:0-3666 GCA_038258515.1 Chitinophagales bacterium
AAAGAATAGTGAGTAAAAATGTAAAAGATTTTTTGAATACCCTGAAAGACATTGTGCAGTTTTTGCCACATCATTTCGTAACAAGCTCAGTCAAGAAATCGGGAAGGGAAAAAATTCTCAACTTCATTGCGGAAAAAAATGAAGAGTTTAAAAGTGGGTAGAGAAGCGCACTTTAAAGTCTAGTCGGAGCAGCTATTTAGTTTACAACTTTGTTTGCGCAACTGCTGCTGGCAAATGCTTCGGGCTTAGCCCTAAAAGCAAATCCCATTCCGAGAATATAACCCATTGCTTCGCGCAGCGCCTCGTTGCTTTTAAAATGTGGATTTGTATTGATGTCTGCGTGTACTTCCATGTCAACATCATAAGTTGTGAAGAGGTCGCAAAGCTCGTAAGCGATTTCAATGCTCTTGGCAACCTCGACTAACATGCGTTCTTTGATGCTGTGTTGTTGTCTCGTTTTTTCATTATGAATGAACATGAAGCCGCCATGTCCTTCACGGAGAAAAACAATAACGGTTGCGAATTCCGTTTCACTTCCCTTTACCTGGCTGTCGGTACCAATGCAAACTTTTAAGTGAAATCCTGATGCAGTTTCGTTTTGGATTGCCCTTTCGACTGCACTTTTTATTGGAAGCTCAATAGGGTCTCCATTGAATTTTCTCCATAACATAAATAGTGGTTTCTTAAAATTACCGAATTATGATTACAGAGGCATTTATTATTTTTCTCCAATTCTCATTGATTCGAGTTCAGGTATCACAAAAAAAAAGGGGCCAGCCCCTAACGCTGACCCCTAACTTACACATGAATCTACCTTACAATCTTACAATTCTTTCTGTTGTTCTTTGGTTGTTACTAATTATCGATATTGAGTAAATACCGTTAGGGTAATTATAAAAATTTATGGTGTTCAAACCTGTTGTTCCTTTGCCCTTGGTCACGATCCTTCCGCTCATATCGGCTATCCTGTAATCAAATGCCTTCGAGGCGTTTATTGTTATGTTATCATGCGTGATCGTTGATACCTTAAAGTCTTTGGCCACATTGCCTGTTGCTCCTATGGAAATTACATTGGAAAGAACAGTTTCCCCTGCAACAGAATTTACTTTCAGCCGGTAGAAGATATTTTCGGATTCTTGTGGGCTGTAGGAGTACTGGTTCGGGTTTGAGGAAAACGATGCCAGTGTTGTGAAAATTGTTCCGTCGTGTGAACGCTCAAGTGAAATATTTTTTATTGGTTCATCTGAGATAATATTCCAACTTAAATTGTGTGAGGAATTGTTTGACTTACCCGTCAGCAATGCTTGTTTTATAGGTGTTACGGTCAATGGAGCTGTAATGCCGGAGATGGAATAGGAACCAAGACTTCCATAGTTCGAAGTGTTTGCGTTGCCCGCTCCCTGCACGACAATGTAATAATTACCTGCGGCCACATTGGTATCAATAGCGGCATTTAAGCTCGCCGGATCGTCGAAGATCTTTACCACTTGTGCAGCAGAGTCTAGCAGCGTTAATTTTATATCCAGGTCAGCTCCATCATTATTCGGACCTACTGAAAATGGGGCCGCGCTGAGATGTAAAGAACTCAATTTTGTTACAGTAAGTTTAAAAACATCCTTGTCAATATTGGTGGATATAATTCCAGAGCCCGAGAAGGACTGGTTGTTTGAAGTTAAAATTGTTGCACCCAACGCCGGATCATCACTGTGATCATCCAGCCTGTATGTAAAACCATTTAAGGAGGTGATTATAGACAGGTTATCCTGGTCGGCTGTACATCCGCTGGGCGTTGGCCCGTTGTTCCAGCCGGAGAAATTCTTATAATAACTATTACCCATGACAGGAGCCCAGCCGGTTTCGCCCGAGCCGATGCCGTCATTATAAGTAGCCAGCAAAGTGCAGGTACCGCTATATTTTGCCTGGTGCGAAAGGCCAAGTGTATGGCCGCTTTCGTGGCTGCAACATTCAGCAATTAGTTTTGGTTTTGCTCCAAGTTTGTCTGTGAATACGAAGCCGGGTGTGTCATCTCCCCATGTAAAAGAGCCGGTATAAGAAACTCCTCCGGCATTCGGAAACCATGAACTCGTCGGCGTTACAATAATCCTGATTCTTTTGGTGAGAGGTGCAGCTAAGAAAACGGCGGAGTCAGTCGTGATATTTATTTCGAATGGCCTAAAGTCTTCTGAGACCCGGTGAAATACTTCTGTCACCTGCGCATCTGTAAGCCCGGAAGGAGCGCAGCTCAATGGCTGACCGCTGTTCCATGAAGATGCATACACAAGGTGACCGTCAAAGTCAAGAAAAATTGTGGGCCTGGCGGTAGGAAGACTACTTAGTAGGGGTAAACTCATCGCGTGGAAGGTGAACAACAGTCCTGCGAAAAGCAAAAGAGAGGTAAATAATTTTTTCATCGATATGGATTTAGGGGATCAGGCGATTGAGTGCTATAGGTCTTTTTCAATCCTGTATAAGGTCTGACATATTTATTTTTTGAAAAATATAGTTGTCATCCGCTGCTTTCTTAAGTTCGTATCCATCGGAATAATTCTCGTTGATGATACGGCCTACGTAGCTTACGGAATTGTCTTCATTAATTCTTTTCGAAATCGACAAGAGCGTGTTTTGCAATAATTCTGATTTCACAATAATTGTGGTCAGGTTTGAGTAACGCTGAACTGACGATACTACCGTACCGTTAAAAGAAAAATTGTTTGCAAAATTTAACTGGATAGATTTCCCTTCTTTGGCAAAGAATGCTTTTTCGAGTTCCGGTATTGCGGCATGAAATGAAGGAGAAAAATTGGTGAATAATGAAGGCTTAGAAGGCTTGGAAGGAGTGAAAACCTGTGCACTACTTTTTATAGAAAGGCACATGGTTAAAGAGATAGCCAGAACCAGGTTCAGGATTTTCATAGTAAGGATTTTTGTTTTCAATGTATCGGACAACCATAAAACGACATGGTGTATAAAAAATTATCCTGATTTTGAAAAAAATCCTTATGAGAGAAATTTGCGAAAAACTACTTGTAAAAAGAGAGTACTAATACTGCCCGGTACTTAGTAAAACCAACGTGCAAGCGTTCTGTGTACCTATGCCATTGGATACGGCAAGAGCTTTTAATTCTTCATTTTCTGCTCCGGGATTGAATATGATGCGTTTTGGGTGTTGTGACAAAATATAATCGTAGTATGGTTTCTGATTTGTTGCATTCAAGTATAATGTTACGGTATCCAGGTTACCTATTTGCGGGCGCTCAGAGACAATTTCGACATTCTCAACTGTGCCAATTCGGTTGCCTATTGCCACAATAGGATGGCCGTTTTTTTTGAGCATTTGTATTGCAAGATAGCTGTATCGTGCGGGGTTGGCGGAGGCTCCAAGTACTAATGTTTTTTTTGTGTTCATAGATTTTTTTGGGATGGTGTTTAAATTATTTGAATTCATCGGAGACTATAGCAAATTTTTTTAAATGCGAAAGCATTGCGCTAAGTCATCATACAAATTTATTAAAATTCATTTCCATGAGTTGCCTTTATCAGTTTTTTGACCAGAAAAGGAAAGTGCTTGATGCCCCCAATAAAATTATTTGTCATGAGTTCTTTGCCGAAGAACTTTTGTAAAATGCGTCCATTATTCATACGCCTGCTGAACTGCCGCATCCACAA
>JBBSPT010000345.1:0-3652 GCA_038258515.1 Chitinophagales bacterium
ATACCGCTGTTTGAGGTGTTTATTACGTCATGAAGACAAGATCCTGCACTGGCAGTCACAATAGAAACTCCACCCACTGAAAAAATCGTACTAAGTTTCGAGGGCATTGTGAGATCACTTGCTCCGTTTTTTTGCAACACCAAATGTATGTCGGCTACGTTTAAAAGGGCATTTAGCTTAGTAAAAGGTTGCAAGGGCATAAAAACTACGTTTGTGAGAGCCATTGATTTATTTAACTCAAGAAGTTTTTCTTTATAGGGACCTGAACCGCAAATAACGAATTTTATTCCTGAGGATCTTTCGAAATGTTTTGCTGAGTGTAGAATAGCCTCGAGACCCTGTTTCTCCCCGATAGCTCCTGAGTATAAAATGACCCTCTCCGCGGGGCACAAGTTAAAAAGCAGTTTGAGTTCTTTCCTATTTTCTATGGGAAAGAATTTCTTGACATCTACCCAATTAGGCAGCAGAAGAATATCTTTCTTACATTTTATTTTCACTTTCTTAACCATTCCCTCCGAAATTGTACTTACGAAATCCGAGCTTTTCAAAATATACTTTTCCATTCGGAGAAGAATGTTGAAAAAAAACTTTGATTTGAGAATGTGTAAATTCTGTGCGACCTCAATTTGAAGATCCTGGATGTGATAAAGACATTTTGCTCCCCTAATTCTTTTATACAGGATGGCAAGAAGCCCTAAGTGAAATGGAGGAGCCACTGTAAATACAAAGTCAAACTTTTTCTTGAAAAGCATCCCAATAACAACGAAGGAAGAAGTAAGAAAAAAAGTGAAGTCAGAAATCACACGCTTAAATCCGGTGGGATTGTTAGGCACATAATGCGGACACCTTACTATTGATATTGGCATTGCCTCCTTTTCACAAGGTTCTACCGTTTCCTTTTTATACCAAAATCTATTTTTCGTATAAGGTGCCTGAACTTTCCACTGTGGATAATATGGGTAAGTTGTAATGATACTGCAATCAAAGCCATCTTTTGAAAGCCAATCAAGCATTTCACCACTGTATTTACCAATTCCAGTTTGCTCGGGAGAAAAGTTCCCTCCAATGAATAAAATTCTCTTACCCATAATTACCTTCACTTAACGGTTAACGAATTGTACGGGCATAGCCCACACCACTTATAACAGGTGAAATTTATAACGTTAAAGCCCGAGGTAAATCAGAGTATGCAGTTTTCTTTGGAGATAGCAATCGTATCAACAAATGATGAGTCTCAATGTATATTGGAAAGATTGTTCATGAATTAAGTCCCAAGACTGCTAAAGTGAAATTTGCAATTTCAACAGGACTAAATATTAAAAACAGTATCGCAAAATAGCAAAAAAATTTTAAGATCAACGGATTTTCAACATCTTTTTTGTGATCAAATTGTTCCCGTCTGTGACCACGTTATAGAAATAACTTCCAGGGGGAATATTGTGACAATTCCATTTCACTTCATATGATCCGGCTTCCTTGATCTCGTTCACTAAAACGCCGACCTCTATCCCCGCTGCATTGAACACAATTATTTTTACCATTGTTTTTTCTGCTAATTCAAACTTGATGTTTGTCGCGTCGGAAAATGGGTTTGGATAGTTTTGATATATTAAATTATTGGTTGGCTTCCTGTCGACAGATACAATATTTGAATAAACAAATTTGCCGTCGAAATCAATTATTTTGAGTCTGTAAAAGGCAATCCCGATTTCCGCAAAAGAATCAATCGAGCTATAATGATTGTTGAACAAGGTAATTGGACTTGCATTTACGAAGGCTATCTCTTCCCAACTATTGCCAGTCATTTTCTCTATTTGAAAGCCCGATACGTTTTTTTCATTTGTTGTTTCCCATCGTAAAAAGACATCTGCATTTTGCAGCACAGCACTAAACGCAAGAAGCTTCAATGGAAGGGCTGCAGCTATCACGCTGAGCATTACTGTATCTTTTCCGACATCACCGTTGTCGTCAGTTACAGCCAGTTCAAATAAATATGTGCCCTGCACTAAACCGCTAATCATCGTCGCGGGTAAGGTTGGCGATGAAATCCTTGCGGACGGACCAGCAATTTTTTTCCATGCATATGCCGAAATAAAACCGTCAGGGTCTATAGCATCTCCAGTTAAACCAATTCTATTTTTCGGAAGCAGCAGAACGGTATCAGTTCCCGCATTTGCTAATGGGGGTGTATTATGAAGGGCAATCACTGTCACTTGCAAAGTGTCCAATGTCATGCTTCCACCGTTATCAGTCACCTCAAGTTGAAATTTATAAGTTCCTGCCACCAGGTCAGTAACAACTGTTGCAGCGAGCGAAGGATTGACGATAACAAAGGAAGCTGGTCCGGAAATCTTTGTCCAAAGATATTTTACGATACTTCCATCAATGTCACTGGAAGAACCATTTAAAGAAACCGTGGTTGAGGGCAACGCTATTGATGTGTCTTTTCCAGCGTCAACAACAGGAGGAATATTCAATGCTGCGTCCACCGTAATTTTTATTGTGTCTTTTCCTGTTCCACCGTCATTATCTGTCACCTCAAGCTGAATCAAATAAATGCCCTGAACCATACCAGCTATATCAGTAACGGGTGAAGATGCATTCACAATATTATAAGAAGAGGGACCTGAAATTTTTGTCCATAAGTATTTGGTAATGCTTCCGTCCGCATCTCCACCGCTTCCTGCAAGAGATGTTATATTTGTCGGCAATGTCAGATTCTGATCATTCCCCGCATTGGCTACGGGAGGTATGTTTGGAGGCGCATCGACAGATATTCGGACCGTATCAAACGCGCTTGCTCCGTCGTTATCAGTCACCTTGAGACAAAACTCATAAACTCCTTTTGCGAGAGCGTTGACGGATGTAGTTGCACTCGATTTATTGGCAATACTTCCGCCAGCGGGGCCACTTGTTTTTGTCCAAGAATAACTCATTATTGTTCCACCATAGGCTGATCCGACTCCCTTTAGCATACAGCTATTGGTAGGTAGAATAATGGTTGTGTCAGGGCCAGCGTTTGCGAGTGGCGGGACATGAGGAACTGTACCAAAATCTTTGTAAAACTTCATATTCATGAAGCCTATATTTTTACCATAAGCCGGAGTACCTCCTGTGGTCCAGTATTGTCTAAGTGTTGTTGGCTTATGCCAGTCCGCAGTTCCATCATAAATAGCATCTGAAACAGAAGCGTAGTTCGCATAAGTGAAGGTAATCAATCCATTTACATACTCAATCTGCAATGGCTGAAATTGGTTTAAAGTGCCGACTTGTGCAGAAGAGGCTACTGTTGATTTATTGCCTTTAATGATAAGAGCGGGAGATGTATAGGTGTAATAAAACCGGGCCAATATTTTGTCAGCATCATCCAATACATCTACATAACTGTTGATCTTACTGCCGGTAGTATAGTCTGATCCTTCGAAGGTGACCAAGCCCGCTATTTTCCAGGATTGCGTAACATCGTTCGTTCCCAAATCACGATTTACACTTGCTGTGCCTAAGCTTTGAGCGAAAGTGGAATAGACATCGGGAGATCCATCATTATCATATTTCTTCCTGTTCGTATAAGAAATAACAGAGCCTGAAGAAGTCCAGCCATTGCTTGAGGGTAAGGCCGAATCGAAAGGCAGGCCCGAATGTAAATCCAAAT
>JBBSPT010000346.1:0-3651 GCA_038258515.1 Chitinophagales bacterium
CACGGGTCTTGCATGTAGTCTATTAGGTATAAAAGATGAAGCCGATATCAATCTACACTGGGCAAAAGGAGCATTATTTGAGAATATGATCATTGCAGATATTATGAAAAATTATTTCAACAGAGCAGAGCTTTCATCACTATTTTTTTGGCGGGATAATACTGGAAATGAACTCGATTGCATTATTGAAGAAGCCTTGGGAATTAAATGCCTGGAAATTAAATCATCCACGACGCTCCATCCTGATTTTTTCAAAGGATTAAATTATTATAAAGATTTAAGTAATGCGGATGAAAAGAATTTGTATCTGATTTACGGTGGCGATAAAAACCTTAGACGTAAAGAAGCTAACGTTATTAGTTGGAAAAATACCGTTGATTTAATGTGAGTTTAGAAATAGGTAATGCTTCATTAAAAATAAAATATGGCAGTCTCTACCACACGAAAAGCTTTTGTTTCCCTGCTGATCCTTTTATGTTCGTTCTCAATACATGCGCAGCAGAAACCCAACATCGTTTACATTTTTGCTGATGATATTGGCTATGGCGATATAGGTTGTTACGGCCAAAAGAAAGCGGAGACGCCGAACATTGACGCATTGGCAAAACAGGGAATGTTGTTTACGCAACATTATGATATGCCGGTATGCGCTCCTTCAAGATATTGTCTAATGACGGGCATCCATTCAGGCAAAGCATTCATCCGAGGTAATGATGAATGGACGGAAAGAGGTGATGTGTGGAGTTTTAAAGCCATGGAAGAAAATCCGTTTTTGGAAGGTCAGTTGCCAATACCTGATTCCACTATTACCATTGCCAAATTATTAAAAGCAAACGGCTATAAAACAGCATTGGTAGGTAAGTGGGGATTAGGCGCACCTATGACCGCCGGAGAACCGAACAACCAGGGCTTCGATTACTTTTATGGCTCACTTTGCCAGCGGCAGGACCATCAATATTATCCTGCGCATGTATGGGAAAACACTTTCCGTGTTCCGCTAAATAATAAAGTCCAGGATCCCAATATTAAGTTTCCGGCAAATCTCGATGCAGAGGATACGGAGAATTATAAAATATACAGTCAAAAAGATTATTCACCGGACCTGATGCTGGACGCAGCTTTACGGTTTTTGGATTCCTCTAATGGTCAGCCGTTTTTTCTTTATTATCCGAGCCCCCTGCCACATGCATCGATGCAGGCTCCGGAAAAGTTAGTTGCCTATTACCATGAAAAGTTTGGTGATGAAAAACCCTTCATGGGGGGCAGTTATGTTCCATGCCGTTACCCGCGTGCAACACGTGCTGCAATGATCACACTATTGGATAACCAGGTGGGAGCTATTGTGAAAAAACTGAAAGAGCAAGGTGTTTACGATAACACGATCATCGTGTTTTCCAGCGACAATGGTGCTTCAAACGAAGGCGGCGCCGACTGTGAATTTTTTGATAGTAACCGACCTTTTAAAAATGAGTTGGGATGGGGTAAAGGTTTTGTGTATGAAGGTGGAATTCGCGAACCGTTAATAGTGGTTTGGCCCGGGAAAATAAAACCTGGAAGCAGGAGTGATTTGATTTCTGCCAATTGGGATTTTATGCCTACGGCTTGTGAGATCGTTAAGATAAAACCTCCTAAAAACATAGATGGCATTAGTTACCTTTCAACGTTATTAGGAGAAAAAAATAAACAAGAAAAACATGACTTCCTTTACTGGGAATTTCCTCAAAATGGCGGCCAGCAGGCTGTCAGGCTTGATAACTGGAAAGGAATACGGATGAATATTTTGAAAGGGAACATGAAAATACAACTCTTCGATATCGACAATGACATACAAGAGCAGCATGATATAGCGGCACGGCATCCTGAAATTGTGAAGAAGATTGAAGGAATTATGAAGAAAGAACATCACACTCCGGATGTTGACTTTTTTAGAATGAGCGCATTGGAGAATGAATAAAGAGGTGGATATCATCGCAGTTATCTCCCAATGACAACAGGATGTCAATATAATTTCCGAATGTTCTATTCGCTATTTTTTACGAAAAAAAAAGAGCGAAAATAATTCGTCAACCGATGAAGTAGGATGAGGCGTGTCAGCGAGAGAGATGATTAGATTAACGGATTTTTGACGTGCTGAAAAAGGAAACTGCTTTGAAGAAATATGACTTTAGAAAAAATCTATGAGCACTGATTACCTTACTAAATTAGTAGCCCCGACAGGAATCGAACCTGTATCTAAAGTTTAGGAAACTTCTATTCTATCCATTGAACTACGGGGCCAAAAGGATTGCGAAATTAATGGTTTTCACTTTAAATTTCGGGCTATGCAATTTCCTTTTTGAGGGTAACAAACAAAGATCCGGTTACACTCGCAACCGGATCATGATGTTAAATTCAATTTATAAAAGCAGTGTTATAGTGTGGACATATCGATGACGAACCTGTAACGAACATCTCCCTTCAGCATTCGCTCATAAGCTTCATTAATGTCTTTGATATTTATCACTTCCACATCGCTTGTAATGTTGTGTTCTCCACAATAGTCAAGCATTTCCTGCGTCTCGGGTATTCCGCCAATTAACGAACCGGCGATTGACTTTCTTTTCCCAATCAGATTAAATGCCGGAATTTTTGCAGGGGTCGGAGGTGCGCCAACACATACCATTTTCCCATCGCGTTTGAGCATCTCCAGGTACATGTTGTAGTCGTGTTCCGCGGAAACAGTATCAAGGATGAAATCGAAATAATTGTTTACTTCTTTCACCTGTGCTTTATCAGATGTGAGCACAAATTTGTGAGCTCCCAATGCCTCGGCATCCTTCTGTTTTGAGGCTGAGTGACTGAGCATTGTTACTTCCGCACCAAATGAAGCCGCTAACTTTACGCCCATGTGGCCTAATCCTCCAAGTCCGACCACTCCAACCTTATCGCCTTTCTTTACGTTCCAATGCTTCAAGGGTGAATAGGTAGTGATACCAGCACAGAGCAAGGGGGCCACGCCCTCAAGTGGAAGATTACCAGGAATCCTTAACACAAAATCTTCATGCGCGACGATCTGCTTGCTGTATCCACCAAAGGTAATTCCGCTGCCGTCCCTCTCCTGGCCATTATAGGTTCCCACCAATCCTACTTCACAATATTGTTCCAGGCCTTCTTCACAACTGTTGCATTCCCGGCAGCTATCCACCATGCAGCCAACTCCAACCGTCTCTCCAACCTTGTATTTTGTCACGTCACTTCCTACCTGGGTCACGCGTCCAACTATTTCATGCCCCGGCACAACAGGGTAAACTGTATTTCCCCACTCATTCCGGGCAGTATGGAGATCACTGTGACAAACTCCACAATATAGAATATCGATTTGTACGTCATGCGGTTTCGGATCTCTCCGTTCAATTGAAAAAGGCGCTAACGGAGCAGCGGCATCCTGCGCTGCATAGGCTTTTGTATCTGTCATATTATTCGTTTTTTTCTAAGAGAACAAAAATAACTCATAAAAGTTGAGCAGCTTTTCTATGGGTGCATTGAAATTGTCGGTGCAATTTCGGTCGGTGGAGATTGCTATGAACAAAAAAAATCTTTCTTATGTTATTTTACCCTAGACTTCATGCAGCCTTTTTATGGTTTTCCACATAAGGTTGTTGATTATTGACA
>JBBSPT010000347.1:0-3642 GCA_038258515.1 Chitinophagales bacterium
CAGTTATGGAATGGTGGAGTTAACTACCGGAAAAATGAAGAGCCGGGAAGGGACCGTTGTAGATGCAGACGACCTGATCGATGACATGATCGCGACATCAAGAACTCATACCGAGGAACTGGGAAAAGTGAAAGATTTTAATGAAGAAGAGTTAGTCAAATTGTACGAAACTCTCGGACTTGGCGCAATGAAGTTTTATCTTTTACGTGTTGATCCAAAAAAGCGGATGATCTTTAATGCGCAGGATAGTATAGACTTTCATGGCTTTACCGGACCGTTCGTGCAATACACTTATGCAAGAATCCAATCAATAATTAGAAAGATTGGTGAAACTGAAAATTTAAAAATCTTGCAAACGGTGAATTACAAAAACGAATCGTTGTTGCCACTGGAGCGGCAATTAATTATTTCCCTGGAAAAATATATCAATGTATTATCACAGGCCGCCGAGGAACTCAATCCTTCGATAGTTGCAAATTATGTCTTTCATCTCGCGAAGACTTTTAATACTTTCTATGCAGAGCTCTCTGTAGCCCACGCTGAATCAGAAGATAAGAAAGCTCTCCGTTTGCAGCTTTCTATCATGACTGGAACAATCATTAAAAGCTCCATGAATCTCTTAGGAATTCAGGTACCTGAAAGAATGTAAGAACATCGCTCTGGTAACCATTCTTTTTTTTAAGTTCTTAGATTTTCTCCCTGGTCTTTATGCACACAAAAAAGCCGCATAGAAATGCGGCTAATTGTTATGAACCTCGTAGGTTCAGTAACCCCCAAAGAAAACCCATTTAATATTTTTGTTGAATCGCTGTTTTATTATTCCAGTTCATCTTATGACTTTTTGAATTATTTTTAAAAACCTCTTTAGAACAACCACTTCTTTTCTCCTGCGACTCTCAAGCTCGTTGTTGGCTGTGTCTTTATTTCTTATGCAAAAATGCAAAAACTGTGGCCACTATTTTTTTGTTTTCGTTCAGTGACAAGCATTTCCCGACGAACAAAGCGAATCCTTCGCCGAACCATTTCTGATCAATTTTTTATTTGACTTTTCATGAAAATTTGTTTTGTTGCTGTGACGTAAATAACGCTGCGCCTGGAGCATTCATAACATCCTTTCACAGCCAGGGAAATGCAAAAAGCAGTCTTCATCTCTAAACCATTTGTGCGCCGAATCAAATACGAATTGAGAGAGGCAATGGATGTTTGATTAACCAGGCATTAAAACAAAAAAGCCGCATAGAAATGCGGCTCTTGTTAAGAACCGGTTAAGGTTCTGTAACCCCCAAAGAAAACGAGTTAATAGTTTGAAGTTGAAAAGAAGCCGGCTCCCCCAATGGCCCGGCGGCTTCTTATGTCAGAGGTGTTTAGTGTGAATGGTCCTCAACTTTTCGCATTCAACGGAGTTTTTAAATCTCTGTGTACCGGTGGGTCGATGGAATAGTTTTTTCATTCCTTTCGCTGTCAGGATCGCTGAGAAACCTGCCCTGCCGGTAATGTAGAAAAACCCCTGGACTGTGCCTGAGTTCATGAAAAAGTGAGGATTGCCCATTCTGTTCTCATAATTGATGCTCCGGAGCCCGATCGGATGTACATGACCATCTAAACCAATAGCTGCAAGCGTTGGCCTGGAAGGTTGTGCACCTTTAGAAACGGGACCCGCGAAGAGTACAGTTAAAGCGTGGTGAAGGAGAGTTAGTTTCGTTTTCATTTTGTTTTGGGTTTCGGTTCGAAGCATTTGCTTGCTTTCGAATACAAAAATGCGAAAAGAAATCGCCAGCGTCCATTCTTTTCGCCCGGTGATTACAATCGCTCGACGAACGGATAGTTTTTGCCGTTAAGCCGGGAAGCAGTACCGGCTTTCCAACCTTTAAGAAAAAGGTAAAGTCGCAAGGCCGGGATTATAAAATGAAAAAAGCCCCCCGGGTTGAGGAGCTTTAGGCTTTGCAAGAAAGTAATTTAAACAACGTTGATTCGCTGCATCACGTCTGGTTTGTGAATCTTGCTGATAGGAATCACTTTGCCTTCGATGACCAGGCTGTAGTCCTGTATATCCTTTATTTTATGCAGATTCACAATATAGGATCGATGAACTTTGATAAAATGTTGGCGATTCATTTTTTCTTCCACTGCTTTCAATGTGCTGTGGGTAAGATAATGACGGGTTGCAGTAATATATTTTACATAATCTCCCATGCTTTCTATATATAATATGTCCTGGAAATGCAACCTCGTAAATTTTCCATCAGACTTTATAAAAATGTCATCCTGCTTTTTTTCATTTTTCACAACGACTTCTTTGTCGGCAACCTTTATCATGGATTCCTGGAATCTCGCATAGGTAAAGGGCTTTTTCAAATAGTCTGCGACATTGTACTGAAAAGCTTCGAATGCATAGTCCGTTTTCGAAGTGGTCAATATAATCTTTGGCATGTATTGCAACTGGTCCATCAATTGAAAACCACTGCTGCCAGGCATCTCAACATCGAGGAAGAGAATGTCTATTTCATTTCCCCTGAGATATTGTAACGCAGTATCGGCACAGGGAAAGGAACCCACCACATCGAGGTTGCCGTTTTTTTCACAAAAGCGTTCCAGGAAACTCCTGGCTATAGGTTCATCGTCAACGATGATTGCTTGTAATTTCATGGAAAGGAATTAAACTTTAAGTTTTTCTAGTTCGTTTTCGATTACCGGAATCAATTCGAGCACATTATTTCTAAAGTCAATATAAAGCTGGGCAACATGACCCACACTTGCATACTCGATGCATTGATTTTCTATCAACTCAGCCTGGCTTGTAAGGTTGGGCAATCCAACAAAACTGAAAGTTGGTTTCACCTTATGAACCTTAAGCCGAAACTGCTCAGAATTTCCTTCAGCAAAATGATATTCTATTTCCTGCAACTGGCCGCGGATGGCAAGCGAAAATTGCTCAAATATCATGGAAGCATGCTCTTTGTCCCCTTCGTACAAACTTTCCAAATAATCTGTGTCTAACCTGCTATCAAAAGCGTATTTAACTTCGGACATAAATAAGTTTTTTAGATAAACGTAAGAGTTCTTCTTTAAGTATTTCGGAAGGCTGGTTTTAAACGTGAATCAAATAAAATTCTGCGTGATTCGTTCCAATATACCGGATGGGGTTTTTCTGCCAGATTCCCGATCGTTACTAAAACAATAATCAAATGAAGTTTTATAAATTGTTCAAGCAGAAAAGCCAGGCTTCAGCCGGGGTTTCATTACCAAAGCCAACCGGGTTGACTTCGCTTGAATCGGCACTTTTGCTTGCCGGCACCGATGGCTGTCTCATATTCGATAAGGAAAACCTGCAAGTAAAAGATTATAACAAAAGCCTTGCTGACATGTTTGAGCTGAATAAAGGCGTAGATCTCCGCGGAATCTACATCAGTCAATTTATGATGCGATACCTGGCTCCGGATAGTGCTAACCTGGCACTTTTGATGAACGATATTCCGGGGTATTGGAGTGGTGAAGCCCATTTCCTTACAAGCTCAAAAAGGAGATTTGAAACTTCAATAAAAACACTGCCGTTCCAAAAAGATCAACGGGAGCATTTACTGCTTAGCATAAGAAATGTTACCGAAATTACCAGGGCGAAAGAAGAGCTGGATATCTATAAGG
>JBBSPT010000348.1:0-3631 GCA_038258515.1 Chitinophagales bacterium
CAAAAAGGAGAGATCGTTGTAACTTATTCCTATAATGATGTTTCACCAAAATGTCCTCAGAAAAATGACACTGCAGTTTTTAAATTTGTATTGAAGGACAAAGCGCAAAACGTAAGTGATACCATTTCTTCTCCGCAAATTATTATTGTAAACTGATAGTGTTATCAAAAAGATCGTATCGTTTCTCCTGGTCAGCCGTGTTTTTATCGCGTGTTGTGCTGTGGCGCTTGCCGTTGAAACAAATTTGTTGCTGCACGTTTCCCTGAACGATGTCAGTTTTTATTGTTTTGTATTCGGAGCAACTCTTGTGCAGTATAATTTGCATTATCTCGTAAAAGCATCTGCAATGCAGGGATCGCGCCTGGCAGGCTGGTCGTGGAAACGCCCGGGCGTTCATCACGTGTTTTTTTTTATAGGATGCGCATTGATCCTGCTGAGTTTTTTCAGTTTCAGGCTGCGCCATTTTTACGTGCTTTCGATCCTTGGCGCTGTCGCTTTTTTATATTCCTACCCCGCTGTTCCTTTCAGCAAAAAAAAACGTTTGAAAGATTATGGGTTGTTGAAAATAGTAACGCTTGCACTTCTGTGGACGCTTGTAACGGTATGGTTCCCGGCAACAAATATGATTGTTGACAAAGAGCTTTACATGCTGGTGTTCGCCAAAAGATTCGTCTTTATGTTTGTGCTTTGTTTGTTGTTCGACATTCGGGATATCAACGTTGACAGTCGGGAGAGCATCAATACATTGCCCGTGATCCTGGGTAGAAGAAATGCCTTTATCATTTCATACCTGGGCTTATTTTTGTTTTTAATTCTTTCAATTTTCAAATACATCTTATTTGCAGAAACAGGATTTTTCATTGCCATGTTGTTATCCTCGATTGCGACGTTTTTTATGATCAGAATCACCAATGTTTCAAGTAGTGATTTTACCTACCTCGGCGGCGTTGATGGCATGATGCTGTTGCAGGGTTTGCTGGTCATCCTTTTCAGTTTAAACCTTTAAATTTGCAGACTCGCATAAAAAACTTTAAAAATTGTTATGGCTAAAGCAAAGAAATTCAATGCTGTTATTACCGAAAAATCTCTGGAATTCTTAAAGAGATACATCAATACTCCTTCGCCAGTCGGGTTTGAAACGGGTGGTCAGAAAGTCTGGTTAGATTATTTAAAAAGCTATGTAGATACCACCTTTACCGATCCTTATGGAACTGCGGTCGGTGTCATTAATCCTGAGAAAAATTTCAAGGTCGTGATTGAGGCCCATGCCGACGAAATTGCATGGTTCGTAAATTATCTTTCTCCTGAAGGACTTATCTATCTTAAAAGAAACGGTGGAGTAGATCACCAGGTAGCGCCGTCGCAGCGGGTGTTGATTCATGGAAAGAAGGGGCCTGTAAAAGCTGTTTTTGGATGGCCTGCAATTCACACCCGCTCGGGACACAACGATGGAAAAGAACAACAGCCCAAAGTGGACAACCTGTTTCTTGACTGTGGTGCACGAAATAAAAAAGAAGTAGAAGACCTGGGCATTCACGTCGGAAATGCGGTGACTTATGCTGATGGGTTTGATGAAGTGTCTTACGGAAATTTCATCGCCCGTGCCTTCGACAACAGGATAGGTGGATTTATGATCGCAGAAGTTGCCAGGCTTCTGAAAGAAAATAAAAAGACACTTCCTTTCGCTCTATACATCGTAAATGCAGTGCAGGAAGAAATCGGGCTTCGCGGTGCTGAAATGATCGCGAGAAGAATCAAGCCGGACATCGCCATCATTACAGACGTTACCCACGACTCCACTACTCCGATGATCAATAAATTGATTGAGGGAGATTGTGCCTGTGGCAAGGGACCGGCTCTTGTTTATGGTCCTGCAGTTCACAATAAATTACTTGGGATTATTGAAAAAGTGGCGGAGAAGAATAAGATACCCTTACAGTTAAGAGCGGTAAGCAGAAGCACCGGTACTGACACAGATTCTTTTGCCTATGCAAATGACGGATGCCCGTCAGTGTTGATTTCCATTCCGCTCAGATATATGCATACAACGGTCGAAATGATTCACAGGGACGACATAAATAATACGATCAGGCTGATGTATGAAAGTGTCTTGGCGCTGTCGCCCAAAACTAATTTAAGTTATTTCTAATGCAGATGACTTTGCTTTATATAGACCCTGGAAGCGGCAGTTACCTGGTGCAAATGCTCATAGCTGCTGTATTGGGGGGATTGTTCTATATAAAAACCATCTGGAAACGAATAAAATTATTTTTTTCAAGAAACAAAGACGCTCCTGATAACGATACTTTAGATGAGTAATCCGCAGAATCCTTCTTCTTTCAAAGATCCTTCCGGCTTCGTCTTTAAAAAGGATAATCTTTTTTACAGGCAGGTAAACAAAGTTTATTCGGGCGATTACGATTTGCTAATGAGTTCCGGTTTATACGATGATCTCATTGGTAAAAAAATTCTGCTGCCACATGTCGAGATCGATGAAAACTTATCCGGATCTTCCCAATGGTACAAAACTCTTTTACCTGAACAGCTATTCTTTACAACTTACCCATGGGAGTGGTGTTTCGACCAGTTGAAAGACGCAGCGCTGCTTACGTTGGCCGTGCAAAAAAAGGCAATCCGGCATGGAATGATTTTGAAAGATGCGACTTCGCTCAATGTTCAGTTTCAAAACGGGAAGCCGGTGTTCATTGATACTTTGTCTTTCGAAAAGTACGATCCTACAAAACCATGGGTTGCTTACCGTCAATTTTGTGAATGTTTTTTATTCCCATTGTTTATACAACAATACCGTGCAATTGAATCGCGAAAGCTGCTACTGGCATGGGCTGACGGAATACCTGCCGAAATTGCAAAAGAATTGCTACCATGGAAAAGCAACTTCAATTTGGGGGTCGCCCTCCACGTGTCGCTCCAGAGCAAAATAAAAACTGCGAAAAAGGATGCTGGCTATAAGGGGGAATTCGATCAAGGTAAAATGTTACAATTGGTTTCCAATCTGGAACAAAATATAAAACGCTGTACTCCTAAAAAAAGCAAGACCGTATGGAGTAATTATTATGACGAAACTATTTGCAGCGGAAGTTACCTTACTGAAAAGGAAAAAATAGTTCGTGCATTTGCAGAGCAAACGTCTTTTAAAACCATTATAGATGTTGGTGCAAATGACGGCCATTTTTCGAAGATGATTTCCGGCAGCGATTGTTCAGTGGTGGCAATCGACTCTGACGCCGCATGTATAAAAAATTTATATGAATTTGTACGGGGTAATAAAGTCCGGAATATTCTGCCACTGGTCGTTGACATTGCTAACCCAACACCCTCTACCGGTTTTAATAACCTGGAACGCCCGTCATTTTTGGATCGTTCGCACTTTGATCTTGCGCTTGGCCTTGCTTTGGTGCATCATCTTGCAATAGCTAAAAACATTCCGTTTGATAATATAGCCCGATTGTTCAGGCAAATTTCCGATATCGTTATCATTGAATTTATTCCGAAAGAGGATCCGAAAGTTGTACAATTGTTTGAGCATAGAAAAGATATTTTTTCAGACTATAATCTCCCCTCCTTTGAAAAGGCCTTTGAAGAATATTTCACAATCATTTCAAAGGAAAAG
>JBBSPT010000349.1:0-3626 GCA_038258515.1 Chitinophagales bacterium
GAATCTTTTTGAAGCCGGACGATACTTCTGTTTTCGTAGATGTGCTGATGTATTTACCGAATCATATAAAAGGCCCTGCTCCTGTTTTCCTTGGTTATAATTTCGTAGGAAATTCAACCGTCCAAACTGATCCGGAAATTTTCTTGTCTGATAAATTTGCGTTTCCCGAATTCACAGGGCCTAACAATGATGAATCACGCGGAAGTCAATCTTCACGCTGGCCTGTGAAAGAAATAATCGCTGCTGGCTTTGGCGTCGTCACTGCTTACAATGGCGATATAGAATTAGACAAACCCGATGGATGGGAAACAGGGATTCGCACAACAATGAAAGATGTGTTGAAAATACAGCCGGAAGAATGGGGCGCAATAGGTGCATGGGCCTGGGGACTAAGCCGCATTATGGATTACCTCGAAAAAGATAAAGACATCAATGCAAAAAAAGTAGCTGTAATCGGTCACTCGCGGTTGGGCAAAACCTCTTTGTGGGCTGGCGCATCCGATCCGCGATTCAGCATAGTCATTGCCAATGAATCAGGAGAAGGTGGCGCTGCATTATCGAAAAGATGGTTTGGCGAAACAGTGAAGATCATCAATACAAGTTTTCCTTATTGGTTTGTGGATGCTTATAAAAAATACAATGACAACACAGATGCATTGCCGGTGGATCAGCATGAGCTTTTGGCACTGATAGCACCACGACCATTGTACGTAGCAAGTGCATCAGAAGATTTATGGGCTGACCCGAAAGGACAGTTTTTAAGCGCTGTACATGCAGGATCTGTATACGAATTATTTGGCAAGAAAGGTATCGGCACGGATATAGAGCCTCCACTATTTCATCCCGTTGGTAATACAATTCAATATCACATCAGGGAGGGAAAGCACGACATTAACTTGTATGATTGGCAACAGTTCCTTCGGTTTGCGAAAGAGATGTGGAAATGAAGTAGAGGTTTTCGATAAATTATACGAAGCTAAAAAAGAGAATATGCTTACAGAAATTCATCCAAAGTTGCCCATGCGCAACAAAGCCATCACAAGAGATTTTTACATAAATAAATTGGGTTTCACACAATTTGGAAACGCTGATTTTGACGGCTATTTGATGTTGCAAAAGGACAACATCCAAATTCATTTTTTCGAATTTAAAGAACTAGATCCCAAAGAAAACTATGGACAAGTTTATATCAGGACTGATGATGTGAATGCGTTTCATCAATCATTGCTTGATAAAAAAACCAGTATTCATCCCAACGGAAATCTACAGACCAAACCATGGGGACAAAAGGAATTTTCAATTCTTGATCCGGATAACAACCTATTGACCTTTGGTCAGAGTTTATGATTTAAAGATCTATGTGCATTGTCTCAAACGGCCATCAAATGGACTTTTAGCAATTCTGTCCCTGAAAAGTCTTAAACCAGAAGGGTTGCAGATTTAGCCATCAAAGTATATCTTTATCGGGCTGGCTTTATAGACACATTGAAAGTTTGACCGCCGCAGAATATCGTATCGAAAACACCCCTCCCAATTTTCCATTCTTGATTTTTTTAATTAATAAAAAACTAACATGCTGGGACTTGCATTAATCTATTTTATCGGGAAATATTATTATAACCTCGCGGCGTACAACGACAAAAACAAATGGGGATATGCCTTGTTTGGTGTCGCTGCATATTATGCCGGAGCGTTCGTCTTCGGGCTGATAGCCGGAGTCGTAATAACCCTTGATGGAACCACTTCTGTCGATGACGTAAATGAAGTTGTTCTGGCATTGATCGGCTTGCCATTTGGCGTAGGTGCAACAGCGTTGCTCTATCATTTGCTAAAAAAGAATTGGGAAAAACACAAGAAAGTGAGCCTTGAAATGATTGAACAGATTGGAAGTGAAAGTGATCTCTGAATTCGATCATCAGATTCTAAGAATCCTTCTTTTCAAACCGGTTCAATCTTCCACAATTTCTAAAATGGCCTTCCCCCGTAAGATTGATAATTACTGATCCTCCAAAATTTTGAAACCGTAATCAATTGATCCTCGCGGCATTGCTTTTTCAAAAACGACATCATGTTAACTAAGTTGCCATCAACCACAACAAATTTTCATCATTTCAGGTATATTTGACGCCAATGAAAATTTTCAATTTAAACAACTCACCTTTTCAAACAACTGGCGAAGGATTAATTTATACCAGCCCGGATAGCATCATCACAGGCTGGAACGAGGGCGCACAAAAGATTTTTGGTTATCATGCTGAGGAGGCGATTGGAGCAGATATTTCTTTCATTTTGTGTGAATCTGTTTTTCAAGAAGATAAACGTATCGCCAGTAATATAAAAAAGGGACTTGATGAATACTATGAGGCTGAATGCAAAGATAAAAATGGCAGGAAGATTTTTATTTCCTTCAACGCATTCCCTCTCAAAGATAATGAGGGCAGGGTCACAGGCATCAGGCAAATTGTAAGAGACATCAGTGACCAAAAAATAGCTGACGAAAAACAGGCCACTCTTGCTGCGATTGTCGATTCTTCGGACGATGCCATCATCAGTAAAACATTGGATGGGATCATTACCAGTTGGAATCGTTCAGCTACCAAAATGTTTGGCTTTACAGAAGCGGAAGCAATTGGAAAACACATTTCCCTCATCATTCCAAAGGACAGGCTTTCAGAAGAAACAGTGATCATCAACAACATCAGGAATGGTAAAAGAATTGACCATTTTGAAACAATCAGAGCCGCTAAAGACGGAACAGAAAGACATATTTCTTTAACGGTGTCGCCTGTAAAAGACAGTAAAGGAAAGGTAATCGGCGCCTCGAAGATTGCACGTGATATTTCACTAAGAATGGAAGCAGAAAAGCAGCGCGAATTATACACGCAGCGGCTTCAGGAGCTGAGTAAGTACAAGGATGAATTTATGGTGATGGCGAGCCATGAATTGAAAACCCCACTCACTGTGATCCTGGCAAACCTGCAAATATTGGAGATGATGATACAGGAAGATCCAAGAAAGGATTTTGTTGAAAAAACGATAACCCAGGTAAATAAACTATCTGTTTTAATTGCCAACCTGCTGGACGTTTCTAAAATACAGGCCGGAAAACTTATTTTGGCTCCCTCGTTTTTCGATTTGGATGACTTAATAGAAGAAGTCAGTTCGAATCTGCGGCGAACAACAAAAAATCACGAAATCATTTTTAATCACGAGGATAGAAAATTGTATGTGAATGCTGACAGGGAAAAGATTGAGCAAGTGTTGGTTAATATTATTGGGAACGCATTAAAATATTCACCCGATTCCGGGAAAGTAATCATCAAATCAACCAGGAAAGGGAAAAATATTATTGTTGATATAAAAGACAATGGTATTGGTATTCCCGGGAAAGATATTGAGAATATATTCTTACGTTTTTACCGGGTAAGCGGTTCAGCGAGTTCATTCGCCGGCTCCGGAGTAGGATTATACATTTCATCTGAGATTATAAAAAGCCATGGCGGAGAAATATGGGCAGAAAGTATCATCGACAAAGGTTCAGTGTTTCATTTTTCTATTCCGGCAGCGGAGTAGTTGCAGTTTGCCTAATGTTCTCCCTTTCCGCCCTCAAGGGATTTTTCGTTGCA
>JBBSPT010000350.1:0-3610 GCA_038258515.1 Chitinophagales bacterium
AAGAAAGTGCTTCGGGGGTCAGCATTGTGATGAGTATTAAAAAAAATCCTGGTCGGGAAAAAAAGGTTTATCAGCGCTTACACAATTGGACCTGAAATGATCTCCGCTGAACATACTCAATGATCATCTGGCAAAATGCTTTTCGGATTTACGGAGATCAAAACTGGTGAAAGCTCATCGAAACAAATTTCAACACTTCAGGCAAAGCTTCCCGCCAGTATTTCCAACTGTGAGAGCCGTCCCGAACTCGATATTCATGAGGTATTTCTTTTTTGCGCATAGCAATGTGGACGAGGGCATTTCCTTCATATAAGAAATCATCATCGCCGCAATCAATATACCAACGAACGGCTTTTTTTAAACTATCGGGCATTTCCTTCACTAACGCCAGCACACTTTGACGCTCGTAAAATTTTTGCACCAACGCATCCGAAAGTCCCGGATCAGTTCGCTTTAATGATTTAGCAGCGTCTTCTATAGTTGCTGGTCCTGTTGAGGCGCTCAATGGACAAGCTGCAGAAAATAATTCAGGATGATGAAGTGCATACGTAAATGTGCCGCCGCCTCCCATGGACAGCCCGGAAATTGCGCGGTATCTTTTATCACTTTTAATTCGGTATTTCTTTTCTAAGGCCGGCATCAGCTCATCAAAGAAAAAATCTTCATAGCGCCAGGTTCCTGTTGCATTGTTCGAATAGCCCCGTGTACCTGTGTTGGCATCGGGCATAATGATGATCATCGGTGTAGCATTTCCTTCCTTAATCGCTTTATCTGCAAAATATAATACCTCTCCAAACTGAACCCAACCTGTCTGGTCATCGCCGGAGCCATGAAGCAGGTAAAGAACCGGGTAGCTTCTGTCCGAAGTTTCATAATCAGGCGGAAGATAGACTGCATATTTACGATCCATTTTTAAGATCTTGCTTGGAATTGATAAATTGTCCATAACCTTCCCCGTTTGCGCAAATGTGGCTAATGACAAGGCAAAAAACACTGTAAAAAATAAGAATGTCCGCAGTTTCATTTTAAATTTTTTTAAAATTGATGAGTAAGTTTTAAAGATAAGAAATTGAAGGGATTCTTCTTTTTCCCGGAGAGCCGGGGATTTTTTTGCAAGGGAAAATGCTTTTAAGTCCAGGAAACTTTCCTCTTCTCTTTCATTGGACACATAATAAGCGCATTACCGATTCGTTTCTTTGACATTACCCTTGACAATTAAGTCTATTAAAAATCAGCTATGAAAACTAAAATTCTTAAGTTATCAGTTTTGCTTTTGATAACAACATTATTTCTTTCCAGTTGCTCCGGGTCACGTTATTCAGAAGGTCCGCGCCGCAATCATGGCGTTAACAACAAAGCTTACAGGGGTTATTGATAAACCTGGTATGCCGCCTTTTTTCGAGTGGATTTCAAGATGATAAAAGCTTCCTCAAATGCTTATCATTAAAGTCTATCAGCAATAACGGTCACTGTGTAAATGTCGGAAAGAAAAGAAGATAGTTTCCTGGAAGCTATTGGCTTGTATAATCCAACCGTAAACAAGTTTAACATAATTCAAATTGGCCGATGCTTCCTGTATTGTAATGTCTTGCTACACTTGCACAACGGGGAGACTGAAATGAAAAGTCGTGCCTTTGCCAGGCTCACTCTCTACCCATATCGTACCCGAATGGCGCTTTATAATTTCTTTTGAAATATAAAGGCCTAACCCCAACCCCGGGTATGTGTGTGAGTTTAATCCTGAGACGCGATAGAAACGTTCAAATATTTTTTCATGCTGATCTTCTTCAATACCGATTCCAAAGTCGCGAACCGAACATGAAATAGAGTTGTGATCGAGAGTGACTGTCACTTGTATGTCGCAACCAACACAATATTTAATCGCGTTGGTAAGCAGGTTGCTCAATACCTGACCAATCCTTTCCCGGTCTGCATACACAAAGGCCGGACCTGCAGTTTTATAATCAATGCGATTGTCCTGGCTCGTCCTTTGAATCTCATCCACCACTTCAACCACCAACTCGTTAAATTCGAAATTTTGCCTGTTGTAAATCAACTCGCCTTCCCGGAGTTTAGAACTATCCAATAAACCGTTAATTAAAAGTGTGAGCTTATTGATTTGTGCATCCATCTTTTCAAACATCAGGCGTTGTTGCTCGTTGCCGGATTTTTCTGATTCCATTTGCAGAAGTTGTGTATATGCCTTCAGCGTCGCCACCGGTGTTTTTAGTTCATGGCTCGCAATGCTCATAAAATCGTCTTTTTTATGGACCAGATCAAGTGTTTCATTTTGTATCCTGTCTTTTTGTAAAGCATATTCCTGCAGGTTTTTTTTCATCTGCACGATTGATTGAACCAAAATATCGTCATCGCTTCGTGGGGCTACCTCTACCGCGAAATTGCCTTTTCCGATTGCTTCAGCGGCATACACAAGTCGTTTATTGTTTTCACTTATTTGATCGATTGATCCGGCAACTTCGCCGATCACATCCTTTGGCATATTATTGAAGCGAACATTCACGTTTCCCTTTGCTATTTTTTCTGCTCCGATTTTAAGTTCACCCAGCATGTTTGTGATCACTTTAATCGCGTATGCGGTGAAGGCGATCACCACTACAAAAAGAATGATCAACACAAGTAAGGCTTCATTCTTCAATTTAATTTCTCTTGAATAAATATTGTTCATTCTTACTTCTATACTTTCCCAGATAAATTTTTGCAGGTCTCTAAGTTCTGCAATTCCGTTCGTCGACGTGTTCCACCAGGTTTCAGCAGTGTACAAACTATCAATACTGAAGGTTTCAAAGATTTGATGGACATAATCTATGGTAGATTCCAAATCGGCATTAGCTCTTAAATACCGGTATTTCATCAACATAATGTTTGAAGATTTCATCAAAAATTCGGTCTCATAGGTATTGTAAATTTCTTTTAGTGGAAGTGTGGCTAAAAGAATTTCTTCTGTGTTTTCCCGCGTATATAAAGCATTATAGATATTCGTCTTGATAATCCCGAGATAGGTTGTCATTTCAAATAAAAGATTCTGGCTGATGAGATCCTGGTAAACAGAACTAAGATAAACGTTGCTTGCCGGTGCAGCGGAATTCAACGTGTTTAATCTTAGAATCGCAGTGTTATAAAAATCCATCAGGTTTCTCGGGTCATAAGACGAGCTGGTATCAAGCAACATTCTTACCTGTGGCAATTCATCGATGAAAGTGTACTGCGGAAAATTTTTTATGGCAAGATCCTCACTTTGCTTGAGGCGGGAGATCGCCGAATCCGTGGCGACACGCTGCATGCGGACAGAATCAAAATTCGTCTTTTTTAAGGCAAACTCATAGCTGAATCTTCTTTCTGCCTGGAGTGCACTTACCAGCCTGCTAAGCTCGATTGACTCATCAACTTCGTCAATATAATCCCCGATTAGCCTTACCTGCTGGGATTTCATGTTGTAAAACTGTACAGATACCAGGATGAGGAACAGGATTGGAAGAAGACCAATGAGAATTAACTTAGTCGGAAGAGGTAGCTTTCTATATATATGTTTCATCCTTTCTCTTGAACAGAAGAATAGATTACACGCACGGAATCAAGCTAAACCCTGAAA
>JBBSPT010000351.1:0-3610 GCA_038258515.1 Chitinophagales bacterium
ATCGCTGATTGGAATATATCTGGTTGAGTCCCGATAAAAACTCTGGACGATGCATCGGGAGAAAGTGTGTATACGGGAAACTGTATCGAGGGTTCGAATCCCTCAGTCTCCGCTGAACGTTTTTGTTTATAATCCTTAGAGTTAAAAAGACCTTTCTTATAATGTTGGGTCAATCCTCACTCTTAAAATACCTGGTAACGCCCCACTTCAAAACCTGCCTGGTTAGTGCCGTCGTCATAATCGAAATGTATTTCACCCACGTTTCTTGCGAACCAGCGTTGATCTGTTTCTATAGGAGTTGACGAACCAGTTATGAAGAACTCATATTTAACCTTAATTACATCGGGGAAATTAAAAGTGCCGATCGTAACCGGAACGGCTTTATCCAGGATGGTCATTTTCATATATCCGGAAAATGGTACTCCAGATATGGAACCTGAAACGTTAGGCGATTGCCATGTGGTACCGGAAGCTACATTGTCTTTGAGAAAAATAAATTCTCCATTGACAGGTTGATCAAATGGAATATAGTTGCTGTAATCAATATATTGGAAATAATCACTACCAACTTTACGGTAAAATGAAGAATCTGGAACGCCCGACGGCGGTACATAATCTGCCGTTATCGTTGAATAGGTATTGCCGATGCTATTGAGAGAATAGTCGATGACAGTAGATTTCAGGGAATCAGAAGACGTGCCTCCAATGAGGCTATACACCCAATTGGAATTTAATGTTATTGGGAAATAATCACCTGAAGGAGCAACCCCCGGAAGAAAAGTAATATCGAAACTACACGAACTTCCACCGAAGGATACGGAGAAAGTTTGGATACCTGAAGTTGTGGGTGTGCCGATACCGAGTAGCGTCACCGGCTGTACCCCTATTGCTAAGAAAGTACCGGTAGCCGAAAAGTAAACACCATTGACCGTGTTTGTGATAATATTATAATTACCCGGTGTAGTAACATTTACTTGTATTTCAACAGAATTAAAGGGCGAAAAAAGAATTCCTTCCTGGTAGTTGCCTTTTAACGTGAACGGGGTACAATCCCCTCCACCACCGCCAAGAGTACCCGTTGCTGATGAGCCATACACAACTTTAAATTCACACTGACTATTTCCATAGGTTACAACATATGCAAACTGACCTCCACCAGAAGGAGTGCCGCTACCAACCAGTGTAATGGTTTGTTGACCGATTGCAGAGAAATTTCCACTTGCTGAAAAAGAAACACCATTCACCGTATTAGTGGATATCGAGTAGGATCCGGGTTTAGTTACACTTAAGCTAAGTTCGGCTGTATTTGAGCCATCCAAAGGAGTGCCGGGTATATAACTTCCTCCCAGAGTCACGGGTTTACAAATTCCGGCGCTGTCCCCTAAGATTCCATCGGATATAGTGCTACCTCCTCCTGCCATAATGATGGGAGCCGTAAATTTTCCGCCTGTTAATTGAACGTCAATGCCGGAAGCATTGAGAGCATCGCCTGAGAAAGTTCCAGTTACAACATTGTTATTAAATGATGTAATATTTACAATGAATTCTCCTATTAACTGGTTGGCGCGATAAACTTGATTTGAAGCAGCAGTATAATCAAAAGTTGTTTCAAACAGCGAAGCTTTATATATTCCTGTACCGAAATTGCTGGCATAAAGCACCAGGTTAAACGTTTGAGTTCCGTCTAATGATGTACCTATAAGATGCAGCTCCGGGGTTGAGCCAGGATTGAAAATATAAGCTGTATCCATATTCCCCTTAAACAACGTGCCGCCATCCTTGAATTCCCAGGTGCCAGTTTGGGTTGGCCCCTGTCCACCCTCAATACTGTATTCCTTTTGACAACTGCTAAGAAAAAATAGAGATAGAAGAATGTAAAATGCAATTTTGCCTGTTTTCATAAACGGAATTTTATTTCATTTAGTAACCTTTCTTCTATGAGATCTGCATTTCATCGTTCACGATCGTTTTGGCTTCTACATTTTGCGACACAGTGGGTTTTGCAACTGATTTAAAAAATTTCTTCTGGAACACAAGGATCGCAATAATGCCGGTTGAAATGGACGCATCGGCAATGTTAAAAATCGGCCTGAAAAATTCGAACTCTTCGCCTCCCCATACCGGAATCCAGGCAGGGAAGTGAGTGTCTCTTATAACAGGGAAATAGAGCATATCCACAACTTTACCATGTAAAAAACCTGCATATCCGTTTGCAGGAAATATTTTCGCAACATTGTAAGTATTGATGCTGCTCTCTTCAAAGATCAGCCCGTAAAACATGCTGTCAATGAGGTTTCCGAGAGCGCCGGAAAAGATAAGTGCCGCACATATTATAAAACCCGGATGATACTTTTTCTCAATAATTTTTGCAAGATAATAAACACCGAAAACAACCGCAGCCAGCCTGAATAAAGTCAACAGCATTTTGCCCCATTCTCCTCCAAATTTCCAACCGTAAGCCATTCCTTCATTCTCTATAAAATAGAGCCTGAACCAATTTCCAACTATCGCATGGGATTCTCCTGCGTGAAAATGTGTCTTTATATAAATTTTGAGAGCCTGGTCAGCCAGTACTACCAGGCACACTATTGCAAAAACCGTTCTTCCTTTCACGTAATAGATGAATTTAAACTAAAGTTTTAGAGATTCGCAAAGATAGCAAAATTGAGGTTGGGCATAAACCGCCTGCGTTAATAATTGCATAATGAAATTCGCTAAAGTAGCGGTTAACAACTGCCCTACTTTTGGAGAAACTTCGGGTTTTGTGATGTGCAAAATTCTTGCTATTCTTCAAAATAGACTCTCTTTACCCGTCGGGAAATGCCAGTCATAATTTCGTAAGGTATGGTCTTCGCCCACTCCGCCAGTAAGAGCAACGGCAACTTCGTTCCGAAAACTGTTACATCATCTCCCTCCTGCACTCCATGAAGATCTGTAATGTCTAACATAGTCATGTCCATACAAACATTTCCCACTACCGGAACCAGCTTGTTCCGAATGAGCATTTTTCCGGTCCCATTCCCGAGGCTCCTTGGATAGCCATCTGCATATCCAATTCTAACAGTCGCGATTATACTTTCCCGGTCAAGTTTTGCTGTTCTTCCGTAGCTTACCGTTTCTCCGGCCTTCACATTTTTTATTTGAGAGATTGTTGTTGTAAGCGTGGACACGTTATTCAGTTTTTTCTGAATTTTACTATTTTGATCAATGCCGTATAGACCTATCCCAAGCCTTACCATATCCATTGGGGCATTCCGATGTCGCCCTATTGCGGCTGTATTGGCAACATGTTTATAAAAATCATATTTTAATGCGGATCTAATTTCCCCGCAACAATCCTTAAAAAGCTGTATTTGATATTTGGTGAATTTGTCTTGCCTGGCATCTTCGCTGGCCACGAGGTGAGTAAAAACTGATTTTATTACAAAAGGAAAATTGCCAGACAGGATTGGTATTAATTCCGCCAAATCCTCCTGTGTGAATCCTAGCCGGTGCATTCCTGTATCGATCTTGAGATGAATTGGATAGTTTTTTATTCCATTTGATTTGATGAAATTTCCAAACTCATGCAACATGGAAAATGAAAAAATTTCGGGCTCCAGTGCATAAT